>NZ_JAUBSX010000122.1:0-13357 GCF_036704885.1 Microcoleus sp. F4-D5
TTTTTGGCTGGCATTTTTGTAGAGATTGACTAAACTTAATTTTTATTATACCCTATTTAAAGGTACAACAGCTTATCGAGCGCCGGTCTCAAAAATTTCTAAAGCCCGATCGCTCAATTGATTTTTCAAAGCGTGGGAAGCGAAAGCACCGCCTGCAACTGATAAACCTCCGAATAAGGCTGCGGCTGCTATAAAAATGCGCATTAAAATTAGCGTTGACATAATATTTTTTTAATTGGGAATAAACAAGAATAAAGAAGGAATAAGGAAAAGCGAAAAACCTCTAATTGTCGCTCTCGAAAGTGCGCGGTGCGTGCCCTATTTGTCATAGCGGGCGAGAGGGAAACAATCGCACAGTATAGAGGTTCACTGACGTAACTCTGGGAAGGGAAGGTGCGCGGTGCGCACCCTAGGCTATGATAAATTAGCTTTTTTGCAGATACGTTTAACCTATTTCCGCACAGCTTCCAGCAAGCGAGAATAGTAAAAGCTAGTGCTAGTCATCGCTGTTCTGTTAATCGCAAAACCATTGTTTTCTAAGATTTTGATAATATCAGCTTCGCGGTGCTGATAAGCGCGGGTAGTTTTGCTCGGGCCGGGGAAAAGTTCGCCAAATTTTTTGAGGGCGGTTAGTGCTAAAGTTTTGGGGGCAAAACTGAGAATTAGTCGCGATTCGGCGATCGAACTTAGGTGAGCGATCATTTCCGCAGCTTTATTTTGAGGATAGTGGATCAGCACGTCCAAACAAATAACCGTGTGAAATTTGCCCGTTAAAGCTTCCAAATCTTGGGCTGCGAAGGAGATGTTGTAGAGCTTGCCGGGAACTGCTGCTGCTCGATCGTAGGCTTCTGCTACCATCTTTTCAGAGATATCGCTAGCGCAAACAATTGCCCCAGCCTCAGCCAGAGGAATGCTCAGAGATCCCACACCGCAGCCGGCATCGCAGACGGAAAGCCCGGGCAAATTCCCGTCAGCTTGCAGCCATTCGATGACTGTATCCACCGTTTTCTGATGCCCGGTGCGGATGTCTAGCTGAACTTTATTGACTTTCCCGTCACCGTAAATTCGCTGCCAGCGATCGAATCCCGTCGAGTTAAAATACTGTCTAACTATAGTCTTGTCGTCTACCAAATTCATCGATCTGCCTGCTGCTGAGTTATTGCCAACGGTTAGATATTATATAGCAATCCGGTTTGGAAAACCCGCAACTTGCAACAACCGATTTTTGCTTGGCGATTTGAGATGTTAAATTAAAACCGCCAATCTCCAATCTCAAAACTCAAATCTCAAATGGTATAACGCCTTAAAAGAGTCGGTGCCAAGTCAATTCCTTTGTCGGCACATTTAAATTCCAGCGTAACAATTGAGTTGCCGATTGACCAATAATTCCCGAAATTCCGATCGCACTTCTGGGAGAGTCCGTTGCCAGGGCTATCGCACTTTCGGCATCGCAAATCCCCCACTTCACCAAATTCTGGACTCCCGCCAACAGCGGCAGAGTTGTACCCGCCAAAGTAGCAGATTCCAGGGGCGAGTGGTAATCTAATCTTACCCAAGCCGTACCTTTTCTGACTTCAATTTGTCGGGAATCCCAAGGATAAACACCGTCAGGCAAACCCAAAGGAGCCAAAGCATCGCTCACTAAAAAAACGCCTTTTTCATACCTACCAGCGCGCAGCAAAAAATCAATCATTGTCGGAGAAACGTGCTTTCCGTCAGCAATTAAACCGCATTTTACGCCCGGATAAACGATCGCCGATCCCAACAAACCAGGTTCTCGGTGGTGCAAACTCGGCATCGCATTAAAAGCGTGAGTTACCATTGAAGATCCCCGCTCAAATGCTTGCTCAGCTTGCTCTGCCGTCGCTTGGGAGTGTCCGAGACTGACGGTAATTCCCAAACTTTGCAGATAGGGAATGACTTCGCCAGTGCTGTCTAACTCCGGTGCTAAAGTAATTATTTTGACAATACCGGCACAATCTCCTAGAACTTGCTTGACATTTTCTATAGTTAGCGGTAGTAAAAACTCAACTGGGTGAGCTCCTCGCTTTTGGGGGTTGAGAAAAGGGCCTTCGAGGTGAACGCCGATAATTTCCGCTGTTTTGGTTTTATTTGTTGCGGGAGCAGCGGTTTTTGCAGTCCGCATATAATCAGCTATCGTCGAGAGCGATCGCCGAAATTTATCGAGCGAAGTTGTTACCAAAGTCGGCAAATAAGCATCTACTCCTTGATACCATAAAAACTGACAAATTTTAGGTAAAACTTCAATATGCTTGTTTTCTAAATCTGGAAAAGCAAAACCGAGAGCGCCGTTAATCTGCAAGTCAACACCCCCCAGAGAAAGCCAATCACCTGCTGCATCCAGCACTTGCAAATTGGGAGGAGAAATTCGTTTAAATACGGCGTCCATCGGGAAAACTTCTTGAATGATGCCCGTTTCGTCAACAGCAATCATCTGCAAATCCTTGTAACCGGGGAGGCGAACATTGAGAATATCTGTGGGGGCGGCAGTTGGGGTTGTGGCTTCAGTCATCCGATTTTAGATTTTAGATTTTAGATTTTAGATTTTAGATTTGCTCCGATGGATAAATCTGGGGGCTGGTTATCAGGATGCGGAACTTTTTGCTTTCTGTATGCCGGCTGGTGAGCAAATTGCTTTCGAGCCTGAGTTCTGCTATAAAATATCTAAATTTTAGTTGACGCCATAATTTAAAATTACCATTAATCTGAAATCTCACATCTGAATATTTTATGAATCAACCGACAGTTGGAATTATTATGGGCAGCGATTCGGATTTGCCAACCATGAAAGATGCGATCGCAGTTTGCGAAGAATTCAATATACCTTGCTCCGTGGCGATCGTCTCGGCGCACCGCACCCCCGAGCGCATGGTGGAATACGCCCAAACCGCGCACCAACGGGGCTTGAAAGTAATTATCGCAGGTGCCGGGGGAGCGGCGCACCTCCCGGGCATGGTAGCATCTTTAACGCCTTTGCCAGTAATTGGCGTGCCGGTACCGAGCCGCCACCTGCAAGGGGTAGATTCGCTGTACTCGATCGTGCAAATGCCAGCCGGGATACCCGTAGCGACAGTGGCGATCGGCAATGCTAAAAATGCTGGCTTGCTGGCAGTTCAAATATTAGCAGCTTACCAGCCAGAATTGCTAGAGCGAGTCTTGGATTACCGCAAAACTTTGTCCGAATCAGTAATCAAAAAACAAACTCAGCTAGAAGAGCTAGGGTATCAAAACTATCTCAACATGAACAAATAATCCATAAACTTTTGTAGTAAAATTGGAAAGTTTTCCGAATATTGCTGAGCTTACTAGCCGTAAAGAGGGTAAAAGTGATTAAAATGACTGTCGCAAAGAAAAAGTCGAAACAAGTCAGGCGGGATGGTTTAAATTTGCCAGCAGCAAAATTTTTTACGAAAGTTAACAGGTTGAAAAAGTTACCGCGGGCGATCGCCCGCCTCACTCCAAGTTGGCAAGCCTGCATACCAATAGCAGCAATCATCGTCTTGGTGTGGGGATATGCGGCGGTAGCCCAAACAGCTCCCGCACCAACCACCGAGGAACAATTAGCCAGCCTGAAGGTGGGCATGGATACCATGTGGGTCATGGTGGCGGGGATGCTCGTGTTCTTTATGAACGCCGGTTTCGGTATGTTGGAAACCGGTTTTTGCCGCCAAAAAAATGCGGTTAACGTGCTGTCCAAAAACTTGATTGTTTTTGCGCTGTCTACGATCGCGTTTTGGGCGATCGGCTTTGCCTTAATGTTCAGCGACGGCAACGGTTTTATCGGCAGCAGCGGCGGATTTTTTCTGTGGAATGTAGCCGACAACAGCCCCGCCACAGGAGACGCTTATCAAGGCATTTTCAGCGCATTAAACTGGACGGGAGTCCCCCTCAACGCTAAATTCTTTTTCCAATTAGTTTTTGCGGGAACTGCTGCGACGATCGTTTCTGGAGCCGTTGCAGAGCGAATTAAATTCCTTGAATTCTTAATTTTCAGCTTGCTGCTAGTAGGCATTGCTTACCCGATTACCGGACACTGGATTTGGGGCGGCGGCTGGCTGGCAGACGCAGGCTTCTGGGATTTTGCCGGTTCGACAGTGGTTCACTCGGTAGGCGGTTGGGCTGCTTTGATGGGAGCGGCATTTTTGGGGCCGCGGATCGGCAAGTACCGCGACGGCGATACTGTGGCGATGCCGGGACACAATATGAGCATTGCCACCCTGGGCTGTTTGATTTTGTGGTTGGGTTGGTTCGGGTTCAATCCCGGTTCGACAATGGCAGTCGATCCAAATGCGATCGCCCACATTGCCCTCACCACCAACACCGGCGGCGCATTCGGGGGAATTGCTGCAACCATTACTGCTTGGCTGTACCTGGGCAAACCCGACCTTTCGATGATTATCAACGGCATCCTCGCCGGCTTAGTCGGCGTCACAGCTAGCTGCGCTTGGATCAACGTGCCCAACTCTGCCATAATCGGCACGATCGCCGGTATCCTGGTAGTTTTCTCCGTAACTTTCTTCGACAACTTGAAAATTGACGACCCTGTAGGGGCAACTTCAGTTCACTTAGTCTGCGGCATCTGGGGAACTCTGGCAGTTGGGCTGTTTGCTGACGGGCCTACAACTGGACTTTATACCGCAGGCCCGGCAGCCGGATTGCTTGTGGGCGGAGGTTTCGGTCAACTCTGGGCGCAGTTGGTCGGCATTATCTCTGTAGGCGGGATGACCGTGCTGCTGAGTACGATTTTTTGGATGGCACTCAAAGCTTTGCTGGGTATCCGCGTTTCTGCTTTAGAGGAGGCTGAAGGTTTGGATATCGGCGAACACGGCATGGAAGCTTACACGGGGTTTGTGAAGGAAACGAGCTTGGACAACAGAAGTGAGACCAGCTACGGCGGTTATGCAGAGGGTTCTGGGGGGAGGAGTACCAAATTGTAGAACGTGCGCTCGATCGACAAATGCAGCTTTTGTACGCTATATTAGCGGTTTGTAGGCTAATTCGCGCCTTCATTTAGAACAAGCACAATCTAAAACAGTCGCCCACCGATGCAATCCCGGACGCATTCGCGACACTCAAAAACCCGGTTTATGCTTCAGAGTCTCTTGCTAAAATCAGGCAATTTCTTTAAGGAACCGGGTTTTTGCCTCCAGGATCGTATTAGGGAAATTTTCGCTCAATTGCTGCTGCTTTGACAAATCAGATTTCTGTGCCAGAAAGTTTAGTAGCCAGATTTTTTATGGTAGAGTAGTGCGAAAAAGTAAAGTTCTGCATCGCCATCGCGCCCAACACATCACTGTGCTTGATTCTTACCAGAATTGAGGCGAAAATTGAGCGGTAAAATTGGATGCAGCAATGAGTGCCAATTATTCGGTGTGGGGCCTGCAAATCGCTTGAGTTTATGGAGAAGTTTGGAGGAGTTAGCAGAAGTAGAACTCATAAATCCCTCTTAGGGATGGAAGTTAGCCGATCGAAAAGTGTTCCGGTTTGGGCTTTGCTATCTCTGGTAACGAACGGGGTACTGATACTCACAGTCGCTCAATTAGTGCTGCGGGGACACAACTTAACAGAAAGCTCTCCTGCGAGTGCTGCACTGACGGAAGAAGCCGCTGAGGAAGAAATTCGCCAGTCTACAAACTCTGCAAAGGCAATGCTAGACGTGCCCGTTCCGGGACAACGACACAAATGGACTTACCAGCAGTGGGTGACGCAGTTGGGCCGCGAAGCTGAGGCGGCGGCGGCGAATCGACCCCCAAAACTGAGTGTTTTGGCTGGGGATTCTCTGAGTATGTGGTTTCCGACGAAGCTGTTACCGCCCGATAGAATTTGGCTGAATCAAGGGATTTCGGGGGAGACTTCCGTGGGTTTGCTGAAGCGGTTGCAGTTGTTCGATCGAACTGCGCCGGATACAGTGTTTGTGATGATCGGGATTAACGATTTGTTGCGGGGGGCAAGCGACGAAGGGATTTTGGACGCCCAGCGGCAAATTATTCGCGATTTGCGGTGGGCTCACCCTAAAGCACAAGTGGTGGTGCAGTCGATTTTGCCACACAGCGGGGAACAAGCTACTTGGGAAAATCGGGACCGGCTGTTGGCGATTCCTAACAGTCGGATTCGGGCAATAAATCGACGGCTGAAAGAAATTGCTAGTTCCGAAAATGTTTTGTATCTGGATTTGCACCCGCTGTTTGCGGATGCTGACGGCAATTTGTTAACCGAACTCAGCACGGACGGCTTGCACCTTAACGATCGAGGTTATCTGGTTTGGCGATCGGCCCTGCAAATGTTCGATCGGATGCAGTTGAAAAATGAGTCGTGAGTCATTAATTAGAAGGATGAAGGATCGAGTCATATTCTCCCCAACTCTACCGAACTCAACACTCTCCTCAACTCCCCCTCCCGAACTACTCTGCTTTCACCTGCTACGTCAAGTAGCGGGAGATAGATTAAGAAATATGATAGTTAGGTATTTAGTATAGGGTGATACAGAATCACAGTTTGCACAAATGGTGCAATCCAAAAAGCACAGACCGTTGGGTTAATAGTTGATGAGTTTAGATAAGTCCGGTTATACGAAGTCGGGGGGTTGAGGATTTGGGAATTATCTATTGAAGATTTGTTCCGCTAAAACAGGGACTGAAAACTAAATAACTATTGCATCTAAAATCCTCGCATCTAAAATCGGCTCGGTCTTCCCTGAAACTTGCTGAGTATGAGAAGGTACAACTAACGTGATCAAAAAAAGTTTAACGATCGGCATCATCGCGCTGTGGCTGTTAAGCGGGCCGCTGACGGACAATGCCTTAGCTCAAGATGCTGCTGGTGCTGCTGCGGTGGTGCCGAATCCGATCGACACCGGCGATACGGCCTGGATGTTGGTCTCCTCAGCACTGGTATTGCTGATGACACCGGGGCTGGCGTTTTTCTACGGAGGGCTGGTGCGATCGCGCAACGTCCTCAACACCATGATGATGAGCTTAGTCATGATGGGACTGATCGGCGTCACCTGGACTCTGTGGGGCTACAGTTTGGCTTTTGATGTCACCCCCAGCAACCTCAATGATAAAGGGTTTGCCCAAGGACTCGAAACCTTCATCGGCGGCTTCGACTGGATGTTCTTGAACAAGGTCACGGCGGACACACCAGATCCGATCGGCTACGCACCGACCATACCCCACCAAGTCTTCATGGTGTACCAGATGATGTTCGCGATCATCACTCCAGCCTTGATTTCCGGGGCGATAGTCGAACGGGTAACATTTAAAACATATTTCTGGTTCGTGCTGCTGTGGTCTACCTTCATCTACTCTCCCTTAGCCCACTGGGTTTGGGGTAAAGGCTGGCTGGGGGCGATGGGAGCTCTCGACTTTGCCGGCGGCACAGTCGTGCACATCAGTTCCGGTGTTTCTGCCGTTGTCGCAGCTTGGGTAATCGGGCCTCGCAAAGACCACTTGAACAAGCCCCACACCCCCCACAACGTACCCTATGTCTTGTTGGGAATTGGGATGCTGTGGTTCGGCTGGTTTGGCTTCAACGGCGGTAGCGCTTTGGGATCTGGTTCTTTAGCAACAGTGGCTTTTGTCACCACGATGATTTCTACAGCAGCCGGCGGTTTAACTTGGACAATCGTGGAATGGGTGCTCAGAGGCAAACCGACAGCAGTGGGAATTGCTAGCGGTTTCCTAGCGGGATTGGTGGGCATCACACCTGCGGCTGGATTCGTGCTTCCAGTCGGGGCGCTTTTGATCGGATCGATCACTTCGGTTTGCTGCTTCTTTGCCGTTAGTTTCCGGGCTAAGCTGGGATTTGACGACTCTTTGGATACATTCCCGATTCACGGCGTCGGCGGAACTGTGGGCGCGATTCTGACTGGCTTCTTTGCGACTAAAGCCGTTAACCCTCTCGGCAATGACGGGCTATTTGCCGGGAATCCGGGGCTAATCGTCACCCAGTTTGTAGGCGTTCTAGCTACTTACGTGTTTGCGGCTGTCGGCACTTTTGCGATCCTGAAAATTCTGGGACAGTTTATGGAACTGCGAGTGCCGTCCTCTGCTGAAGACAAAGGTTTGGATATTGACCTGCACGGGGAAGAAGCTTACGGTGAGGATTTTGCCGGCGGTTTCAGTTCGTTTGAATCCGGTTCTCCTTTTGCGCCGAAGAAGATTTGAAGCTGATTTTCTGTGGGAGTTCGATCGTGTAGAGACGCAGGTATCTGGTCTCTACGCTTTTTTTTGAGTTTTTTTAACAAACCGCTTTCGTCGCGTTCATTCTTTCTTTGCTCTCAATTCAGTGTGTCGATCGTATAAATAGCATATCCCCTCTGCGCTACTGAGCCAATAATCCCGATCGCACCCCACGCATTCTAAAATCAAAGGTAATTAACC
This sequence comes from Microcoleus sp. F4-D5, assembly GCF_036704885.1. Classification (NCBI taxonomy): domain Bacteria; kingdom Bacillati; phylum Cyanobacteriota; class Cyanophyceae; order Oscillatoriales; family Microcoleaceae; genus Microcoleus; species Microcoleus sp. F4-D5. Next base: position 8,403 of record NZ_JAUBSX010000122.1, read on the forward strand.
TAGATTTCTACTCGATACCGCATGGATACTAAAGCTTTTAAACGATCGCTCCAACAGTCTGAAAACTACCACCGCAAGGGTTTCGGACACGAAGCTGAGGTAGCTGGGGTAATGCAGACTGCTTATCAAAGCAGTCTGATCCAGCAAATTCGCGACAATAATTACAGGCTGGAACGCGGCGCAGTCACGATCCGGCTGGCTGAGGCTTTTGGCTTTTGTTGGGGGGTGGAACGCGCTGTAGCTATTGCTTACGAGACTCGCCAGCATTTCCCCGCCGAACGGATTTGGATTACTAATGAGATTATTCACAATCCGTCTGTAAATCAGCATTTGCGGGATATGGAAGTTGGTTTTATTCCTGTTGAGAAGGGGCAGAAAGATTTTTCGGTTGTCGATAGCGGCGATGTGGTCATTTTACCGGCTTTTGGGGCGAGCGTCCAAGAAATGCAGTTGCTTAATGATAAGGGCTGCAAGATAGTTGATACTACTTGTCCTTGGGTTTCTAAGGTTTGGAATACTGTTGAAAAGCACAAGAAGAGGGATTATACTTCGATTATTCACGGTCAATACAAGCATGAGGAAACTGTTGCTACGAGTTCTTTTGCTGATAAGTATTTGATTGTGCTGAATTTGCAGGAAGCTGAATATGTCAGCAATTATATTTTGCACGGGGGCGATCGCGATGAGTTTCTTGCTAAATTTAGCAAGGCTTATTCTGCTGGTTTTGACCCAGATGTGGATTTGGAAAGTGTTGGTATTGCCAACCAAACTACTATGCTCAAAACTGAGACGGAGAAGATTGGTAAGTTATTTGAAAAAACGATGATGCGGAAGTTTGGGCCTGAGAATTTGGACGAGCATTTTCAGAGCTTTAATACTATCTGCGATGCGACTCAGGAACGGCAAGATGCTATGTTGAGTTTGGTTGAAGAAAAATTGGATTTGATGCTGGTGATTGGGGGTTTTAATTCTTCTAATACTACGCATTTGCAGGAAATTGCGATCGACAAAAATATTCCTTCTTATCACATTGATTGTGCGGAGCGCATCTTACCGGGAAATCGGATCGAACACAAGCCTTTGGGGGGAGATTTGGTCGTAGCTGAAGGTTGGCTACCAGATGGTAAAATTGTGGTGGGCGTGACTTCGGGTGCTTCTACCCCTGATAAGGTGGTTGAGGATACGATCGATCGCATTTTGGCGGTGAAATCCGCTGCGGTTGCCTAATTATATCGTTTCCCCTGGCATCGGAATAATCATTTGGCGAGTGCAGTGCGATCGTCTCGCTGTGTTTGCGATCCAGACGCTCGATCGCGCTTGCAAACAGAGTATTATTCCGATGTTACCGCATTTGATGTTTAAATAATTGTCGGGTGAGGTTCGAGAGTCACCTCTCTCCCCTCCCCTAAGAACGCAGCATGAGAGTTTCCAGCTCACTGCGCTCAAGCCTTATTTCAAGCGAGATTTGACTTGGGTTTTGTGTACCTGTTTATGGCATGGTTTATGCAAATGCTGAAGATTTTCCACGTCGTCAGTTCCACCCTCAGCGACAGGTAATATGTGATGGGTTTCGATTTCTTCCCCGTTGAGTAAAGGTTCGCCACATTCTGGACACTTCCAGTTTTGGTTTTCTGCTATCGTATAAAGTTTAGTCCCTTTATCAAAGCGGGTTTTTCCAAGCTTCTGGTGGCGTTTTTCCCAATACTCTTTTAACGAGGGGTCGTCGGGGCTAGCGTCACCCTTGACTTTTATATGGCGCACGATAGAAGTAGATGCAATTTGGTAAAGGATAAGTTCTTTGTCCTTAACCCGTCTGTCGCTTGTGGTGCAAGCGAATGTCCATCGTTTGCCTTTAATAGTCTTGAAGTAACGTTTGCGTATCCATTTTGAGTTTTTGTTGGGATGCCGACGCTTCGCCCAACGCCAAAGGTATTGCCATATCCGATGATGGATATAACCGAAGGTTTCTTTGCTCACCACCCCTTTGTAGTAGTAAGCAAAACCTCTGAGAATTGGATTAAGCTTTTTGATTAAAACTTCTTGTTCTACACTGCTGAGGTTTTTGATTTCTTCTCCTAGGCGCTTACAGAAGGCTAACACCTTCTTTTTGGACGGCTTGATGAGAAGTTTTCCATCGTAGTGTCGGGAGTTGAACCCCAAGAAGTCAAAGCCATCTTCCATTGACGTGATAGCCGTCTTCTCAGCGCTTAGTTCAAGACCTCGTTTTGACATCCATGCTTGTATCAGATTTTGGGCAATTTCGAGACTTTCCTTGTCTTTAGCCGTAACAATAAAGTCATCGGCATATCGCACCACACCAAGTTTTGAGTTGGTGGCTTTTATGTAAGTTTCTAAGCCATGGAATCCAATATTGGCTAATAGGGGTGAAATAACCCCGCCTTGTGGTGTGCCTTGTTCCGTAGGATTTAGTTTACCTTGAAACACAAAACCCGCTTTTAACCATCCTTTGACAAGTTCTCTTTTGGGGAAATTACTCATCATGGACAGGATGGATTCATGGGGGATGTTGTCAAAGAATCCCTTGATGTCAGCTTCTAGAACCCAGGTGTCCCTGCCTGTTTTGCTCGTACAGGTTCGTATGAAGCCTTGTTCTATGACATCTTGACAGCTTCTTCCCGGTCGAAAACCATACGAGTGTTGCTCGAATACGGCTTCCCATTCAGGCTAAGCGTGAATTCTTTACTATTGCTTGTTCGATTCTGTCGCGCCGGGATACTGAGCGGTCGTTTCTTCCCGTTAGGCTTCGGTATCTCCACCCTCCGAGTCGGTTTGAGGTTTCCCCCATTCCAGTTGTTTACCAGAGTCACCCGTTGCGACGGGGTATTGACCACTTCTTTGTCAATTCCTGCCGTTGCTTTGCCTTGATTGGTCTGGGTGATACGTCGCACAGACAACAGTAAATTTGCGTGGCTTCGTAGCATCAATTTTTGTAAGCTTCGTAGCTTACGGAAGTTACCAACTTTTCTCGCACGAAAGATTCTCGCTCCGTAGGTTTCTAACAAGTTTGCTAACCTTCTTCCAGTTAACCTGGTTCCAGTCTTCAAGTCGTTTCCTCAGTCCGTTTGTTGTCGTATTTGACATCATCTAACTTGTCCTCGGATTTGATTCCTTTGTCGGGTTTACTTTCGTATAAGACCCAGAAGAAGTCTGCTTTCCTTTCGGTCAGGGATTATGTTTCAACTCCTATCTGGCTCATTACAAGCCAGCATTCGCTTTTTCTTCCATCCTCTACCCTCCTAAGAATTCTGCTTCGGTTGCCCTTGGCTTACTATCGGTATCGACCTCCGATAGACTCAGTAGGGTTTATCCTGTTGTATCGCTTAGTTGTCTGTTCTGGTTTAGGTACTATCTATTCTGCGGTGAGGGTTATATTCACACGATTTATGAAGGTTAAAATCATAAATCTACTCACTTACCTTTTGGTCGAAGCCTATCAGCCTTATTTGGCTTCCTATCCAGTAACGCAGTTTAAGTGATAGTTCACTTGCGTTTACCATTCAAGAACTCCCCTTTGCTCCTAACCAGTTTGGGCTGCCAGTTTCGGCTACGTTCGTGGTCTGCACTCCGTCCTTTCATTGCTTGCTCGGTACGTGACCGGAGTCGCTTAAGAGTCTTTTACGTAGGGGTAGAGGGTGTGAATCCTCTAGGGAAGTAGGCTTCCCGTACTAAACGACCAGTTCAGGTCGCGCTCAACCGATGAATTCTCTGCTGTTACCCGATCGCTCGCATTTCTGATGCTATTCACCCGCGTCATCGCTTCTGTGAATTTCTCCCTGCCTCTAACAGATTATTTTTTAAATAAAATATGAAAAATTTGCCTTTTTTTGTGGGTAAAAAGCTTGACTTGGCTAGCTTGACAATGTATTATTTAATAATAGAAATATTTGCAAAATTTAAATTTATCTCACTATTCCCATTATCTAAATAATACCCAAAAAATCAACTTAAGTCAATAGGTAAAAACACTTTTCTTTGCACCGCAATTTGAAACTGCCAAAGGAACACGAACGATACAAAAATCGATGCAAAAAAAGGCGAATTCCGCTTTGCAGGCTATGCTAGATTGTCTGGTTTCTGGCTGAATCAAAAGACGCAAGAGAGCGATTTATTGCATCTCCGACTTAAAAGGGCTGCGAGGAGGAGCGAGGCTCAACTACACACAAGATCGATCGCACATTTGAGCCTTAAAGTTATAGGCTTTGGCCCCCGTATCAGACAGGGCCAAAAATTTGAGTAGTCCGCATCCAGCTACAATAAAAAAAAGCAGGACTCCCACGCCGACTATTTCATGAACAAATCCTTGACTCGCCAAATCACCGCAGGCATTGGAATGGCATTGGCGCTGCTAATTTTCAATGCGGCAACGTCCTACCGCAACACTCTCAAGTTAGTCGAAAACGAACGCTGGGTGAGCCACACTCACCTAGTTTTAACCGAACTCGAAGCCACGCTTTCCACCTTAAAAGATGCTGAGACCGGACAGCACAGTTATTTGCTGACAGGAGAAAAAAGGTATTTAAAACCCTATCACAGCGCGATCGCCCGCGTCAACGAACAAATAGTCGGGTTGCAGCAGCTAACCGCCGACAACAACCGACAGCAACAGCGCATTCGCGACTTGAAAATTGCGATCGACTCTAAATTAGCCGAACTTGAAAAAACTATCAATCTGCGACGCGAACAAAACTTAGAAGCAGCCCTGCAGCAAGTAAAATCCGGTAGGGGAAAGCAAATCATGAACGGCATTCGGCAACAGATAGCCACCTTGACTGCTGAAGAAACTCAGCTATTGCAGCAGCGCGCCCGAGAATCTCAAGCCAGCGCTAATTTGACAATCCTGACTTTTACCGTTGCTGCTTTATACCATTTTTCTAAAGTTATGCTAGAGTTACCTGAAAAGTAAAGGAGAATATTAAAATGTCTGGGCGTCCTCA
>NZ_JAUBSX010000123.1:0-13239 GCF_036704885.1 Microcoleus sp. F4-D5
AGCTGACTGCTTTTTCTTTGAAACATCTTCTCAAATCCCCTTGACAACTGCCATCCAAGCTTAACTTGTTACGAATGAGTAAATATTGGTAAAAAATAGGAAACTCTTGCGATCGGGATTGCGGGACGATCTACCGTCAGTTCGAGAGTCAATGTGCTGTCAGCTATGCAGAGTTTTGAAGTGTCGATTAGATAGTTTTTCCTAAAAATAGACACAAATTAGTAGGAAAGAACACTAGAAAAATTGTTTATAATATAATTAATAATATAATGAGAAAAATAATATATTGCGCCCGTCAAAAAAACTATTTTATTCTATAAAAAATTCTCCAATTATATAGGAGAACTCTAGTATTTTATTCATAAGTATAGCGCCATTTGAACAAACAATATATATAGTGGAAGTTTTAATTATACTTGCTATGCAAGACTGCGTGTAGGCGATCGCATTCAAGCATCGCATTCAAGCATCGGTTTCAAAAACACTCTTACTTACATGATTAGCCTTTGAAGTTCCTCTTCCCTGAACTGCAGTCGTTCAATCAGCTTTACCTGAGTCATTTTGTACTTAGTCTCAACTCCAGTATCAACAGCTCTTACATAAAAAATTAAATTCTTGTTTTCAACTCGCACTTTCATAATTTGATCTACAAAGTAGATTAAAACCAATATAATTAATGAATAGCACGGCAGATAGAGCGAAAATAGTAGATAGTAACTCTAAAAAGCTTCAGGCTTGACAGCAGCAGTAGGAAGAGGTAGGTATGGCTAGCATAACAAATATTTTTCTAGGATATCACATTAACGAGCAAATATACGCAGGCAATCGAACTCTAGTTTATCGCGGCATTCGGTGTTCAAATGGGCAGCCAGTCGCGATCAAACTGCTGCGAAATGACTTTCCGCGCTTCAACGAACTGGTTCACTTCCGCAACCAGTACGTCATTACTAAAAACTTAGAGATCCCCGGCACTGTCAAAGCATACAGCCTGGAGACTTACCATAACCACTATGTTCTGGTGATGGAAGACTTTGGCGGAATTTCCTTAAGTAGCTACCTCACCAGTCTAGTGTTCGCGAGCAACGAACCCCTCAAAGGCTTGCCCATTAACGAATTTCTTCCGATTGCAATTCAAATTGCCAGCGCCCTGGACGGACTTTATCGCCACCACATCATTCATAAAGACATCAAACCCGCCAACATTTTAATTAACCCTGCCAGCAAACAAGTCAAGCTGATTGACTTCAGCATCGCTTCGCTGTTGCCCCGCCAAACTCAAGAAATTCAAAATCCCAATGTCCTTGAAGGCACTTTACCTTACATATCTCCCGAACAAACTGGGCGGATGAACCGAGGGATTGATTACCGCACGGATTTCTACTCTCTGGGAGTTACATTCTACGAACTGCTAACGAGACAGTTGCCTTTCCAAACAGACGATCCGATAGAGTTAGTACACTGTCACCTTGCCAAGCAGCCTATCCCAGTCCATCAAGTCAACAAAAGCGTTCCATTGATGCTGTCTGAAATTGTTAGCAAACTGATGGCAAAGAATGCTGAAGATCGCTATCAAAGTGCGATCGGACTCAAGTACGATTTAGAAACTTGTTTGTACCAGTGGGAAAAAACTGGAGAAATCGCCTCTTTTAAACTAGGACAGCGAGATTTGTGCGATCGCTTCATCATCCCCGAAAAATTATATGGTAGAGAGAACGAAGTGTTCTCCCTACTGGCAGCCTTCGAGCGCGTGAGTGCAGGAAGCGCCGAAATGATGCTCGTGGCTGGCTTCTCCGGAATTGGCAAAACCGCTGTCGTCAACGAAGTTCACAAGCCCATCGCGGGAGCTAGAGGCTACTTCATTAAAGGCAAATTCGACCAATTTGGGCGCAGCCAACCCTTCTCAGCTTTTGTACAAGCTTTTCGCGATTTAATGGGTCAATTGTTGAGTGAAACCGACGCTAAAGTTGAGCAGTGGAAGACTCAAATCCTGACAGCGTTGGGCGAGAATGCTCAGGTAATTGTTGAGGTAATTCCCGAACTAGAGCGGATTATCGGAGAGCAACCCCCGGCACCAGAACTTTCCGGCAGTGCTGCCCAAAATCGATTCAATAGGTTATTTGAGAAGTTCATTCAACTCTTCACAACCCAAGAACATCCCCTGGTCATCTTCTTAGATGACTTGCAATGGGCAGACTCAGCCTCATTGAACTTAATTCAACTTCTGACGAGCGATCGCGATCGCCACTATCTCTTGTTAATTGGAGCGTATCGAGATAACGAAGTCAGTTCCGTACACCCTTTGGTGCTGACATTATCCGACATTCAACAAACCGGAGCTACGGTCAACACCATTACCCTCGCGCCGCTCGATTGCTTCAATTTGAATTGTTTGATTGCCGATACCTTAGCTTGTTCTAAAGCGTTGGCTATGCCATTAACAGAACTGGTCGATCAAAAAACCCAAGGCAATCCATTTTTCAGCACTCAATTTCTCAAATCTTTGCATGAAGATGGGCTAATTACGTTTAATTTTGAGGCTCGGTATTGGCAGTGCGATCTTGCCGCCGTGCGAACCTTAGCCCTGACAGATGATGTTGTAGAGTTCATGGCGCTGCAATTGCAAAAGTTGCCAATCCAGACACAAGAAGTTTTAAAGTTAGCTGCCTGCATTGGCAACCAATTCGATTTAGCTACGCTGGCGGTCGTTTCTGAAAAATCTTCTGCCGAGACGGCAGCAAACTTGTGGCCGGCTTTGCAAGCAGGGTTGATTCTCCCAATGACTGAAGTTTATAAGTTTTTCACTTCAGAGGAGTTTGAATTCAGAAATCAGGATTCTGAAGAAGAAAGCAATACTTCTGACTCGTGGTTCCAGAATCCAGACTCCTGTTATTACAAATTTATGCACGCTCGCGTACAGCAAGCAGCTTACGTTCTGATTCCCGAATCTCAGAAACAATCCACTCACCTTAATATTGGTCAACTTTTGTTGATGAATACTCCGACAACTGAAAGGGAAGAGCAAATTTTTAATATAGTCAACCAGTTAAATTATGGTGTTGATTTAATTACCGAACCAACAAAGCGTTACCAACTGGCTGAATTAAATTTGATCGCGGGACACAAAGCGAAGACTGCTACTGCTTATGCTGCTGCACGCAAATATTTAAGTTTTGGCAGGCAAATCCTAACTCCCGATAGCTGGCACACTCACTATGAAACAGCCCTCGATCTGCACGTATTAGGGGCAGAAACCGCATACCTGAGCTATGATTTTCAGGACATGGAGCAATTAGCTGATTTAGTCCTGCACAATGCCAGAACGCTGCTGGATAAGGTGAAAGTGTATGAAATCGAGCTTTCTGCTTGTACGGCGCAAGTCAAACCCAAACAAGCCGTTGAAATGGGGTTAGCAGTTCTCAAACTCTTGGGAATCTGCTTTCCAGAAAATCCAACTCCGGCAGATATTCAGCAGGGACTAGAACAAACCGCGTCACTTTTTGCGGGTAAAAAAATCGCGGACTTTATTGATTTGCCAGAAATGGAAAATCTCCAAAAGCAAGCGGCCTTGCGGATTCTATCAGGTTTAGTTTCTCCAGCCTACATCACGGCTCCACTTCTCCTGCCACTGGTTATTGTGGAAATGGTTCGTTTGTCGGTTAGTTATGGGAATGCTCCCTTATCTGCCTTTGCTTACGGCTTGTATGGATTGGTATTAAGCGGTGTAGTTCAAGACATTGAAACAGGGTTTGAATTTGGGCAATTGGCGTTAAATATTGTTGATAAATTTAATGCAAATTACCTCAAAACAAAAGTCTTTTATACAGTTGGCGTTCACATCATACACGGCAAACATCATGTTAAAGAAACCATTCCTCTTTTAAAAGAAGGTTATGCGATAGGACTGGAAACCGGAGAGCTAGAATTGGGATATTCAGCCAAAGAAATTTCTCAATATTCATATTTAATCGGTCGAGAAATCGCGGGACTCGAAGAGGAAGTAGCCACCTACTGCCATGCGCTGGCTCAATTCAAACAAGAAGCAGCGTTAAATTACACTCAAATTGTTCATCAGGCTTTATTAAATCTGCTTGGGCGATCGAAAAATCCCTGTCAATTTGTGGGTGATGCCTACAATGAAGAAACAATGCTCCCATTTCACATCCAAGCAAACGACCGAAACGGACTCCACTATTTTTATTTTCATAAACTGCTTGTATCTTACCTGTTTGGAGAAACCGAGCAAGCTTTAGAAAATGCTCGGCAAGCCGAACAGTATTTAGACGCAGTGACGGGTATGCTCAACGTACCGATTTTCTACTTTTATGACTCTCTAGCACGGCTGGGAGTTTGTACTGATTTGGGTTCACCCGAAGAGAAACAAGAACATCTGCAAAAAGTAAAAAGCAACCAGCAAACCCTTGATAAATGGGCGCATCACGCCCCCATGAATTTCTCGCACAAATTTTACCTAGTGGAAGCCGAACTGTTTCGAGTGCTGGGTGAAAATGTGCAGGCGATGGAGGCTTACGAACGCGCCATTTTTCTGGTAAAAGAAAACGATTATCTCAACGAAGAAGCTCTGGCAAATGAATTGACTGCTAAATTCTACCTGGCATGGGGGAAAGAAAAAATTGCCCAAGTATATCTAATAGATGCTTACTATGCTTATGCTCGTTGGGGAGCGACAGCAAAAATCAACGATCTAGAACAACGCTATCCCGAACTGCTGGCTCCTATCTTAAAACAGGAAAAAGCTCGTTCGTTGGAGGAAGGTACTACATCCAGTCACACTTCATTAATTTCTAGTAGTCGCCAAACAATTACTGGGAGTACGAGTACCACAGTAATAGATTTACCAACTGTTATCAAAGCTTATCAAGCTTTGTCTAGCGAAATTAAGCTCGAACAATTGCTTACTACCCTGATGCAAGTGGCGATTCAGAATGCCGGTGCTCAAACAGGAGTATTAATTTTGAAAGAAGAGGAGAACTGGAAAATCTCCGTCCACTGTAGCGATCGGCAAGGCTGTCTTCTGCAAGAAACTATTGGGATGGAGGAGAGTCAATCAATTCCCCAGACTATCATTAATTACGTCAGACGTACCGAAAAAACCATAGTTTTCGATGATGTCAAGACTGAATTAATATTTACTTCTGACCCGTATATACAGCAGCAGGAACCTAAGAGCATCCTATGTACTCCGATTATCCATCAAGGCAAAATGATGGCAATTCTGTATTTGGAAAATAATCTGACAACGGGGGCCTTCACTGGCGATCGCGTCGCCCTCCTCAACATCCTGTGCTCCCAAGCTGCCATCTCGCTGGAAAACGCCCGCTTGTATCAGAAATCTCAACAGCTTTATCAACAATCCCAGGAATATGCCCAAAAACTAGAGCAGTCTATCCAGGATCTCAAACAGATGCAGTTGCAATTGGTACAGGGTGAGAAGATGTCTGCTCTCGGAAATTTAGTCGCAGGGGTAGCCCACGAAATTAACAATCCCGTAGGCTTTATCGCCGGCAACTTGCAACCGGCTCAAGACTACGTGAGGGATTTATTCAACTTGATCGATCTCTATCAAGAAAAATTTCCCCATCCGGGAGTGGAAATTGAAGCAGAAATTGAGGATATAGACTTGGAGTATTTGCGAGAAGATTTGCCGAAATTGATTAGCTCAATGAAGGAGGGAGTCGAGCGCATCCGCAATATCAGTACGAGTTTGAGAACGTTTTCGAGGGCAGATAGCGATCGACCAGTTTCTTTCAATATTCACGACGGACTCGAAAGCACTCTGCTAATTCTCAAGCACCGTTTAAAAGCTAGCGAGTTCCGCCCTGCCATTGAAGTAGTGAAAGAGTATGGTAACTTGCCCCTAGTCAAATGCTTTCCCGGACAGTTGAACCAGGTATTTATGAACGTACTGGCAAATGCCATTGACGCTCTGGAAGAGTCAAATAAGGGGCGCAGTTTTCAGGAAATTAAAGCTCTACCCAATCAAATCAAGGTTCACACGGCTCTGAGCGAATCCAAAAATCAGGTTGTGATTCGGATTAAGGATAATGGAGTGGGGATGTCGAACGAAGTCAAGGAAAACATCTTTAACCACTTATTCACCACCAAGTCTGTGGGTCAAGGAACCGGATTGGGATTGTCGATAACCCGCCAAATTGTTGTGGAAAAACATGGAGGTACTTTAGTAGTGAATTCATCTTTGGGGCAGGGTTCGGAGTTTGTGATTTCTATTCCGGGATGAGCAGTTGATAGCAGCATTTAACGCAATTATCACCGCCTAGCAACTCAGATCTCAGTGATTAGAATCAAGAGGTAACGGGTACTGTAAATGAACAACAGGGTATGACTTTATTGTTAGGAAATAGCGACGGAGGGCGGTTTTATTTTACGATTCAATTTCCGATTTCCGTCTTGACAAAGCATCTCCGCCTCAGGGTAAAAGGAGTTTTTAATAATTTTGACTTAATTACCAGTAAATATCTGAACACTTTACAGCATAAGGGTTAGATAAGTTGATAAATTTGACGGCGAAACAACTCTGCCATGAAGAAGGGAGAGCGAGACTCAGCTAAAAGCGAGATTCATCGTGGGGTTTCAAATTTAAGTTGATACGTATAGCCACTGCCTTGTCCCTACCCGATATCTGTACTTCACTCAACTGAAAACATCTATAAACGGGCGTTTGAAGCAGCCAGCGATCAAAAAGAATTAAAAAAAACTAACACTTTTGGAAGATGCCACAAACTTTATCTATGATAAAGATATAGACATTTGTCTGAAAAGTGCATTAAACCCTTTCACAAGCACCGAAATATTCTAATATATACCAAAAAAAAACCATGCAATTTGTCCCCAAAACTATCTCCGAAATTCAACCAGAAATCATACCAGTTAAAGAATCACCGCCAGAACTTGTTACTTTCGATGTTGGGGGGATGAAATGTGCCGGCTGCGCGAAAGCTGTGGAACGCCAACTAATGCAGTATTCAGGGGTAATTTCAGCTTGCGTAAACTTGGCCGTAGAAGTCGCGACGGTTGAGTGTCAACCGGGGGCTGTGGATGCAGAGGCTTTAGCGAAAAAATTGACTGATAATGGATTTCCCTCTCAGTCTCGTTTAGGAGACAATCAGCGGGAAGCAGAAGCGGCAACAATTGAAAGGCGACGGCAAGAAATTCGACAGCAAATTAATCAATTGACGATCGCCCTAATCTTAATTATTCTATCCGGTTTAGGTCACGTACTCGGCACAAAAGCCCCTATTCTCAGCAATATTTGGTTTCACTGGGGACTCGCCACCCTAGCTTTGCTGCTACCGGGCCGCCCGATTATCGTTGACGGGTGCCGCAGTTTGTGGCGAAATGCACCGAACATGAATACTTTGGTAGCTTTAGGGGCTGTTACAGCTTACACCGCTAGCAACGCCGCGCTGCTGTTTCCACGGATGGGATGGGAGTGCTTTTTTGACGAACCCGTGATGCTGCTGGGCTTTATTTTGTTGGGCAAAACTCTCGAACAGCAAGCTAGACGGCGCGCTGCATCAGCTTTGCAAGCTTTAATCGCATTGCAACCGGCGACAGCCCGCTTAGTTGATTTTAAACTCCCGAGTTTAGATTTGCGATCGCAAGAATTGCCTTTAAATTCGACATCAGAGGTCTACAATCCACAATACATTGAAATTCCAGCCGATCGCGTCCGAGTCGGAGAATGGCTGCAAGTTTTGCCCGGGGAAAAAATACCGGTAGACGGCGAAGTTTCCGAAGGCAAAACAACCGTAGATGAGTCGATGCTGACTGGCGAATCTATGCCGGTTTTGAAGCAACCAGGAGATACTGTTGCGGCGGGAACTATCAATCAATCCGGGGCAATTGTGATGCGGGCAACTCGCACCGGTCAGGAAACAACTGTAGCTCAAATGGTGGCTTTGGTGCAGGCAGCTCAAACTCGCAAAGCGCCGATTCAAAATTTAGCTGATACTGTCGCGGGATATTTTGTGTATGGAGTAATGGGGATATCGGTTTTAACTTTCCTATTTTGGTATTTTGTCGGGACTCATATTTGGCCTTCTGTGCTTTTAGGACACGCGGCAATGAATATGGGACACGCGGCAATGAACATGGGACATCAATTATCCGCGATCCATTATCAATCGCCTTTGCTGTTAAGTTTGAAATTGGCGATCGCAGTTTTAGTTATTGCTTGTCCTTGCGCTTTGGGACTGGCTACCCCAACAGCAATTTTAGTCGGTTCTGGCATCGGGGCGGAGCGCGGACTTTTAATTCGCGGTGGCGATGTTTTAGAACGGGTACATCAATTAGATACGGTGGTTTTTGACAAGACTGGCACTCTGACAACCGGAAATCTCACACTCACAGATTATTTGCCGATTTTCCAGAATTCGGAGTGGGATTTGAACTCAGATATTAATGTTGGAAACAGGCAAGATGCCTGTTCCACAATTGATGGATTTTCTGGAGACAAACAAAATGTTAGTTCCATAATTGATGGATTTTTTGGCAACAGGCAAGATCCCTGTTCCACAATTGATGGGGTTTCAGGAGACAAACAAGATGTTTGTTCCACAATTGATGGAGTTGCTGGCAGGGTTGACTCAAAACTGCTGCAAATTGCGGCGGCGGTAGAAAGGGGCGCTTGTCATCCCATCGCCGCAGCGATTTTGCTGGAAGCTAAACAGCAAGGTTTGCCGCTGCTAGCTGCTGAGGATTTTTGCACGGAACCGGGATTTGGGGTTTCTGCTTTGGTGGAGGGCCGGCGGGTGTTCGCGGGGAATGCCGAGTGGATGAAGGAGCAGGGGGTCGCTGTGACGGCGGAATTGTCGGGGTCTTTGCAAGGCAAAACGGCGGTTTACGTGGCTTCTGGGGGCGTTTTGCTGGGGGTAATCGGGCTAAAAGATACTCTGAGGCCGGATGCTAAGGCGACGGTGGAACGTTTGCGGGGCATGGGATTGCGGGTGATGATGCTGACGGGAGATACAGCGTCGGCGGCGGCGGCGACGGCGCAGCAGCTAGGTTTGGCGGCGGCTGATGTTTTGGCCGAGGTGCGGCCGGAGGAAAAGGCTCGGGCGATCGCGACTTTGCAAGCCCAAGGCTGTAAAGTGGCGGTGGTGGGGGATGGCATCAATGACGCCCCGGCTTTGGCTCAAGCGGATGTCGGTATCGGTTTGCACTGCGGCACTGATGTCGCAGTTGAGACTGCTCAAATTGTGCTGATGCGAAATGCTTTGATGGATGTTGTTGAGTCGATCGAGCTGGGTCGCGCTACTTTTAATAAGATTCGCCAAAATTTATTTTGGGCTTTTGGTTACAATACTCTGGGAATTCCGGTTGCAGCGGGTATCTTGCTGCCTGCAACCGGAATTATACTCAGTCCTGCAGCGGCCGGAGCGTTTATGGCATTTAGTTCTGTTAGCGTTGTGACAAATTCTTTGTTTTTGCGCCGGGGATTTCGAGCTTCAATTGATTGATGACAGATAAAAGTAGGAGGTCATCGGTCATTAGTTAGAAATTAATGACTGATGACCTCTTCCCAAGAGGGAGACAAACCCCTCACACCAGGAGTCGATAGCCAAGAAGTTTCGACATTAGTTGGAACCCTCTGATTCATCTGTAGAGTCAATCGAAAATCTCACACCTTAAATTGACTGACTGATGGCTACAGTGCCATACTTTCCAAGAGACGCCAATTATTGTTGTTCATAATTGAACGACTCACTAGCTCGAACATTTGACGGCAGTGGTTGTTAGTTTGCAGTGGCAGTTCCTCGTTTTTAATCACGAAGTTCATGCGAACCTCTGAGTCGCTAGCCGTGTTTTTCTCAATTAGGACTTCTGCGGTGACAAGTTTGGCAATCGAAACTTGACCGGGAAGTTCGCGAGCCATGACGGAATCTCCTGTATTGTAGATAATATCAAGATTGCATGACTCTAAAATTTCAATCAGGGACTGACGGAGACGGTCGATCGGAACGGCAACGATAAAAAAACCAGTATAGCGAGCCATAGACAACTCCAGCCGTGAGGCATTTAGACTTTATTATCATACCGAACCTAGAAGAGATACACAGAACAATATGGATTTATTTTATTCCGGTGGGAAGTTAGGGCAATGAAGGGCAAACTTATCGTGTTTGAGGGGGTTGAAGGTGCGGGTAAAACTACCCAAATGCAGCGTCTGATACATTGGCTGCAAGCAAGTTGCTTTCTGAGAGTCCCGTTGGTGGCTACTCGCGAACCGGGGGGTACTGAGTTGGGAAGGGGACTGCGACATTTGCTGCTAAAACAAGATTCGGGAGAATTGGTATGCGATCGAGCAGAATTACTCATGTACGCTGCCGATCGCGCTCAGCACGTTGAAACTTTTCTTAAACCAGAGTTATTGAAGGGAACGATTGTTTTGTGCGATCGCTTTACTGATTCTACGATTGCTTATCAGGGCTACGGCCGCGGTCTTAACTTAAATTTAATTAAGCAGTTGAATACAATTGCCACCGGCGGCTTGGAAAGCGATCTGACTTTGTGGCTGGATATTAATGTAGAGGCTGGTTTGGCGAGGGTAAGGGCTCGGGGAGGGTGCGATCGGATCGAGCAAGCTGATTTGGGGTTTCATCGGCTGGTGCAGCAAGGTTTTGCAGAGTTAGCCGGGGAAAATGGATCTCGAATTGTCCGGATCGATGGCGATCGCCCTGAATATGAAGTCGCTCAGGAAATTCAAACTATTGTAACTCGCAGGTTAGAAGTTTGGGGATATTTAAATAATACCCATTCTGCCAAATAGCGCTACATAATATCTAGAAACACTGCAATCCCGTGCACCGATCCAAGAACTTATAATTTAACATTTTTAACTCAAAACAATTATTTAGCCGTCCATTAACCCACAATAACCTTTTGCTATTATAGCAACCACGCCCGACGGTTAAGATGTTCTTAATTGCTGAAACCCTAGCTAAACTTTATTCCTTCATCCTGCTTCCTAATATCCGTTAAATCCATTACAGAATCCGTTGCCGCACTTCCTTCTGCCTGAGCTAACATGAATTATTTCACATCATTAATCGGACAAAATCAAGCAGTAGAATTGCTAACACAAGCAGTCGAGCGCAACCGAATTGCTCCTGGTTATTTATTTGTCGGGTCTAACGGCATCGGCAAAAGTTTAGCAGCCCAGTGTTTCATTGAGCTTTTATTCTCAGCCAATCTTCCCGAAACCAGACTAATAGCCTCCGTGCAAAATCGCGTGCGGCAGCGAAATCATCCAGACTTGCTCTGGGTAGAACCCACTTACATGAACCAAGGCAAACGGCTGTCGCCAAAGGAAGCAGAGGAAGCCGGTTTAAAGCGGAAAGCACCGCCACAAATTCGCTTAGAACAAGTTCGAGAAATCGGTGAATTTCTCAGCCGACCGCCACTAGAAGCGGCGCGTTCAGTCGTAGTTTTGGAACAAGCAGAAACAATGGGCGAGGGAGCAGCTAACGGCTTGTTGAAGACATTAGAAGAACCGGGAAAAGCAGCGCTCGTTTTAATTGCTCCGACATTGGAAGCTTTGCTGCCCACTTTGATTTCCCGCTGTCAAAAAATCCAGTTTTCTCGGCTGAATCCCGAAGCAATGGCACAAGTTTTGCAGCAAGCCGGATTCGCAGATATTTTATCCCATCCCGAGGTACTGGGCATGGCTCAGGGAAGTCCTGGCGAGGCAATTGCTATTTGGCAGCAACTGCAATCAATACCCGCTGATTTGCTGCAAAAGGTGAAACAGTTGCCTCAAAATCTGCGGTCTGCTTTGGAATTGGCCAAGGAAATTGATAAAACTTTAGATACTGAATCTCAGTTGTGGTTAATCGATTATTTACAGCACTGTTACTGGCAGCAATTTTTGGCAGGCCGAATTAGTCGATCGCCCTTAGAACCCTTGGAAAAAGCACGACAATATTTGCTAAACTACGTACAACCGCGATTGGTTTGGGAATGCACACTAATGGGAATATGTCAACCATAATTTAGTGCCAAGTTTTATCTCAATACGATGAGTAACACGATGGAAAAAGCCACATTTGCCGCCGGTTGTTTTTGGGGAGTTGAACACAAGTTTCGCGCCGTTGCGGGTGTTGTCTCGACTGCTGCGGGCTACACAGGAGGTCACTGGCCGAATCCGTGCTACCTGGATGTTTGCGCCAGAGTCACGGGTCACGCTGAAGCCGTCCTGCTAGAGTACGATCGATCGCAGGTGAGTTACGAAACACTGCTAGATGTATTCTGGAACTGTCACGATCCTACCCAAATCAATCGCCAAGGCCCCGATAGAGGGGAGCAGTACAGGTCTGTGATTTTTTATCACAATTGTGAACAAGAAAAAGCCGCTCGCCTCTCCAAACAAAAATTGCAAATTTCCGGTAAATACGATAAAGATATTGCCACCGAAATTAAACCTGCTGGTGAATTTTATATGGCAGAGGATTACCACCAGCAATATATTGAGAAAAAACGGCATTCGTCGGAAGTTATTAGTTAAAAAGTAGGCAGAGGCGACAAAAAATAAAATATTTTAGCGGCGGCTAAAGCAACGATCTATACTAGCCACAGTTTATGATTAATGCCAAACCCGGCGCCCGCCACGCCCTGTTTATTTCCACCTACTTAGTAATAAATCATTAGTCATAAGTCAGAACAAGATTTATTAAATTCAGTCAAGGACGCAAAAACCCGGTTTATGCACGTAATTTGGTTATATACGCTCGATCGCGACAACGATCGAGCGGGTGTTTTTGGGAAGCTTGTGTCCAGGAGTGAAATTATATTTTTCCAAACAAAAAGCGCTCCTAGAAATAGGGGCGTTTGGACTGAAATAGAACTTAGGCACAATTGTTGAGAAACCGGGTTTTTTTACCGCGAAAAGACTCGTTGTAGACCGCACACGGGCGTAAAAAAACCGGTTTCGCACCGGCCCCGATGCGTCCAAGACTTTAAAAAAAGAAGGTAGAAGGCTAGAGAGGCAGAATTTCTGAAGCCTGAAAGAAGCCTATTAATTGCCAAACAAAAAGCGCCCCTATTACTAGGGGCGCTTTTTGCTAATCAAAAGCTAAAACTTAGCCGTTGATAGAAGGAGCAACCATTGCTACTGGGGTGACTTCACCAGCAGCCAAGTCGAGCGGGAAGTTGTGAGCGTTGCGCTCGTGCATTACTTCCATACCCAAGTTAGCGCGGTTGATG
>NZ_JAUBSX010000124.1:0-484 GCF_036704885.1 Microcoleus sp. F4-D5
ATGAGGACGCCCAGACATTTTAATATTCTCCTTTACTTTTCAGGTAACTCTAGCATAACTTTAGAAAAATGGTATAAGCACCAGAAATATCAATTCTGGCAACCCTGTTCGACAAAGTTGGCGTGGAAACGGAATTTCCAGGTAATCGGAAAAAATTGAAAGCGTCCCCTCCTCCCAGTCCAGCATAATTGCACAATTCTGCAATCCCTAGCCCCTGTTCTACGGAATTCCACGAAAAAGCGATAGAGTTGCCCGCTACGTTGGCAGTCGGCAAGGGCGCTGTTGCAAAAAAAGCAGTAGAAGACTGTCGATACCGCGCATCCCCTTCAGATTGCAGTAGGTATTGAGCGTGAGGGTCAGCCGCAGCAAGGTGCGCGTTTATCGCCGCCGTTACCTCGCTGTCGCGGGCGATCACAGAGGGAATGTCTGCATCCGTGAGGGCTACCGTGCTTTGCCTGTACCGCGCATCCCCTTCAGATTGCAG
>NZ_JAUBSX010000124.1:584-12965 GCF_036704885.1 Microcoleus sp. F4-D5
TAGGTATTGAGCGTGGGGGTCGGCTGCGGCTACGTGCGCGTTTATCGCCGCCGTTACCTCGCTGTCGCGGGCGATCGCAGAGGGAATGTCCGCATCCGTGAGGGCTACCGTGCTTTGCCTGTACCGCGCATCCCCTTCAGATTGCAGTAGGTATTGAGCGTGGGGGTCGGCTGCGGCTACGTGCGCGTTTATCGCCGCCGTTACCTCGCTGTCGCGGGCGATCGGTTGAGGTATTTGCGGCTCAGTAATCGGATTGTTAAGCATCAGATAATTCAGATAATCACGATTTCGGTAACGTTTACGCTTGTGGCGCTGCTTGTGCTTCTCATTACTGCGGGCCCTTGCCACGGGGCGGCTGCCGAATCTTCAAAATATCCCCCCGGCAGTAGCTCAGCCGTAAAAGCGGTTGCCGAAATAGTTGTGCCGTAAGCAAATAGCGCGTTAGCGGTTCCGTCGTTAAAAACAATTAACCCGCGCCTATTTTTGGTCGCACTTCGATCCGGCACAATTGTGGTAGTTGCAGTTGTCAGTGCAAATTCCGTTAAAGTGATTGCGTTAGAAAATTCTACTTGTTGCTGCTGCTGTTGTTGGCCGGGATTAAATAAAGTCATTGATTAAAAATTATCAATTGCGTTTTTTAGTTGTACGTCCGAAACTTCGACATATCGCATTAATGACGACAGGCTTCTGTGACCCGTCAGTCGTTGAATAAGTTTTACATCGCACCCTTGCTCGTTCAAGCGAGTAATGAATCCACGCCGCGCAGAATACAGGCTAAATCCTTGGTTTTCAAGCCCGGCCTTTTTTACCGCGCGCCTAAAAGCTTTGTCTACGGCTTGTCGGCTCAAATGCTTGTCAGAGCGATACAAAGAAGGGAATAAGAATCCCGATTCCGGCGGTTGGTAAGCAGCAAGCATTAGTTTAAGCGCTCTGTGAATAGATAATTCGCGAGTTTGCCTATCTTTGCGGTTAGCTGCCGGATACACCACTGTGTCGCGCGGTTGGCGCGTTGCTGAGTTTTGGTAAATATTGGCAACATCTATCCGCAAAATTGCTTCTGGCCTTTCGCCAGTGTACCAAGATATCCCTAAAAAGAGTTTATAAACATCCGCTGTAAATTGGTTGCTGATTTGATTAAAAGTTGTCTGGCATAGCGGCGTAGCTTGCCCAAATCTTAAAATTTTCACAGTTGCTCTTTCCGTGCGAATACTTAGCAATCAGCAACCATTTAGGCGCTTCATTTAGTCTAGCAGCCGGAACGGTTGATTTTTGGTTGTTTGATTTTTTTAAACAGTTGCTCTTTTATCTATTTCAGCAACTTCTTAAGAATTTCGCAACCCAACATTGAGCTAATAAATCTTACTTAAACTGGGAAAGTAAGATTATTAAAATTATTATTTATGGCGGATCATACTTCCGGTGCTGGCGCTTCAGTCAGCGGAAAATCTCACGCCAATCCTGAAGGCCCGGCGAGTAAGGAGCGCTACACCTACGGAATTCTGGCACTGTTGGAGCAAGAAGAAAATAACCTAACAAGAATTACCGAACGCACTGACAAAGTAACAATCACTGCAAATTTATCAACGAAAACCGCTTCTATTGACTTGCTCTTAAATGTGGTGGCAGCCAACGCCGCAGGTGGTAACACTACCTACTCTGCAACTCATTACTTAACCGGCTCCACATTCACCAGCGGCACTGGCGGCGACAGCAGCGCCCCCAATTTGGCACAAGCAGCAATGGAAGGGGTAATCGCTCTCAAACTTTTGGAACTCGACCCCGCGCGAAAATTACAGCCGGGAAAAACCGTAATTACGCGGTGCACTCACACCCTAGCAGCGAGCGGCGGGAGCAATGCCACATTTAGCGCTTTGTTGGAATTCCCGATCGAAGTAATCAGCTTGCCCGGTGGCGGCAGCGTAATTGAAGGAAAAGTATTTCTAAACTGATGGCAGAAAATCAATTAGAAAACACTAAAACTTTTCGCCGCAGTATTACATCTGCTGACGGTACGGGAATTATTGAAATTCTAAATTGTGCTGATAGTTTTGCAGAGTACAGCGCTTTGTCAAATTCTTACTACTTAGGCAAAAGCTTTTATTTAGAAGCATTTAGCGGTGCAGTTTATTTACCTTCTTATCAGCAAGCGCCATTCCCCGAAATATTTCCGGAGATGAATGCAGCAGAAAAAATTGCTGCAATGCTTGCTATTGAAGAAGAATACCCATTTACGGGGATAAGATTCCACGCGAGGAAAGGCACAGGCACGTGGTCAACCCTAGCCACTGCAAGATTGCAAAATAAGGGAAGGGAAATCACAATTCCCTTTACAATTCCCTACCTTACAATCAATCAATTAAAACTTTTAAGCCCCGACGATAGACTCGGAATTTCTATCATCAATTACGGACATGGGGTACTTGGCGCAGGCGATTATATCAATTTAGAAGGCGATTTTAGATACAACATCGACCTGATTGCAAAACCGCAAGTAAGGACAATTGGTGCCGGATTGCCTTACGGAATCGATATTCCCGCTGGAGCTCCGACGCGGTTCAGAACTGCCAACGCAAACCGCGCCATCCTGTACGCCACAAACACGGGAAATACTCCCATTTGGATTGCTGGCAATTCTAGCGTTGCCGTTGGCGCGGGAATTTATTTAGCCCCCAACGGCGGGGGAAATTTGACAGAGCAAACACTGACGGGCGAGCTTTGGGCGATCGCAGAAGGCAGCACTTCTCGAATTGCCGGGGTAGAGGCAAGTTATGTCTAGAGTGAGCTCCAAATCTTCTTTGTCGCCTTCCGCCACGAGGGGGTCAAGCGCGATCGACCTCGGCAAGGATAGCGGCGTTGACATGGGAAGGAAAGCACAACCATCGGTAACTAGCGGTGGCATTGGCGTTACTCAAGAGGTCGCCAACATTGGAGGGATGACTGTCACCGGTGGCGTTAGCGTCGAACTTAGCCCGGTTGCCATCAACATCAGCGCCAACCCTTCAGAAAATTCTATTTCAATTAGCGGCAGTGCCGAACTCCCAGGAGGCATTTTAGGAATTAGCGGCGGGACAACTATTGACACCAGTACAGGGGAAATATTAGGGGGAAGTATTGGGGGAGAAATTGGAGGGTTAGGAATTAATCTTTCTTCTGATGAGGGGAATGTGGGCGTTGAATTTACTTTGCAAATTCCCGGTACACCCGTGGAAATAGGGATTGGATTTGGATTTCCAAAAAAAGAGGTTCTGCCATCGTCGCCTCCCTCATCACCATCGCCTAACATAGGATTTCCAGCCGAGGATATTATCCCTTTATTAGACGACGATAAATGTTATCACTGTGTAGTTTTAATGCACCCTTGGATACAGAGAGAGTATGGTTGGAATCCGCCGCCAAACCAATTTATTCGCGCATCACTAGAAGAGGAAGGGCATGGGGGCGGTGTTTGGTCTAACAACCAGATTAGGGAATTCGCTGTTCGGGATATTCCATTACCCAGGGGGAGAACTCCGGCATACATTGAATCACACATCCCACCTGCTAATACATACGATGCTTATTGGTATCCACATCGTACAAGCTTTAAGGCAAATTTTAAAGCATGGGCATTGCTCAACAATACTTTGCAAATTCTTGTACCAGATGGATATAAATACAATCAAGAACTGCATTTACCTTTTGCTGTACAAAGTTACTCAGGGGCGGCTATCAAGCAATATTTAAATTTACGAACGGCGGCTGAAGTGTGGGACGTTTCTATATATGAAATTCCCTGTGGCTCTAGTAGTTCTCCTGACCTACCAAAAAGAATTACTCCGTCTGTTCCATTGTCTCCGGCTCCGACTCCTTTCCCAAACCCGCCACCAAGGAGGCAAAACGTGGATCAATGTTGCTGTGATAATTTGCGTTTAACGCGCTTAATGTATACAAAACTAGGGCTTGCCAGATTCCCCGGCGAGTTGCCCGCAACCATTATTCAAGAAGTACCAAAAGAAGGCGAAGAACCCGCAGAACCGCCGCAGGAACCAATTCCAGATTTAGTAAGCTTGCTGGATTGGATGTTCAAGCGTGACGACGAACGCTGGGGACAGTGGGTAGTTCAAATAGATGTCAAAGACGCTGACGTTACGAAAGAAGGCGACCAAAGCAAGCAAATTAAGTTTCCAAATTTGGCTGAATCTGTTGCCGAAATAGAAGGGCAAATATTATCGCTGTCAACTAACGTTGACGCGCTAGTCGCTATTACAACAAAGAACCTTGTTGAGTCGGGACTAGCTCGACAAGAAGCGATTAAAGGATATTTAGCAGCCAAGTCAATTATCAAGTACATGGCATTTAAAAGCACGGAAATTGATGTCACCGTGCCTCTGTGTTTTACCCCTGGAGCCGAAACAATACACGGATTAATTGAAGAATCCGAAATTCACCTTAAAGGATTGGATTACACCGAGAAAGAAACTTTGCGCGATATCTTTCTAGATTTGCTGCAAGCGGCCGCCATTGTTCGCGCCGTACACTGGCAGCGAATTGATACTAAGAAGGATACAAAATCTCAATTGTTGGGGATTTTGAAAGGGTCTCTTGATTTGGCAAATTCAATTAAAAATCCAACAAGACCGACAGACGGCAGCGAAGAACAAAAGCCTAAAGAAGATTTTGAAGACTTCCTCGATAATGCCGAAGATGGATTTAGAAATGTAACAGGCATTACCGATATGCAAAATCCATACGGTAAAACGCCAGACCGCCGCCCTCGCATTCGACAAATTGGCGACAATATTGCACAAGCCGGAGGGAATAACTAATGGCAACTGCTCAAGCCATCCCCAAAATAGGGATGATTTTAAAAGATTTAGCGTCTCGAAAAATTCGTTCGAGTTCTACTGGTGGAAATCTTATCAGAACGTGGTCTGCTTCCTCAATTACTACTTCCAGTAACGGCGGATTTCTAGAAACTATTATTAATGGAGCCGTGCGCTTCGGGAATTTTTTAATATCGGCAATTACCAGCGCAATTTCATTTAGCTTTACAAAACTTTGGAGCTGGATTGTCGGTGGCGTTCAATTCCTTTACAACTTTGACTGGAATATGAGCGACACCGCCATAGACAAGCAAATAGAGGGATTGTGGAATTCCTTTGGGGGCATTTTGGGCGGCGCTGTTGGGCGGGCAATTGGCTGGTTGGGATGCGGGGTAGTTCCAGCCGCGACGGTTTTTAGTTTTAACCAATCGCTTGGCACTCATTTATTGAAGGAAGTTGGTGAGCAAGCTTTGGATGAGATGCTTGACGCTGCTAGCGAAGTGATTAACGCCGGATTTCGCATGGGAACTCAGGCAACTTTTTTATGGTTGTACAAAGATGTGCGGCGAGCTCTTAAAGACCCCAACAATATTTTTGGGCAAGGACTGCGGGCTGTTTTGGGTTCGGGAACAGTTGATAACTGGGGAACGGGCGAATCGTGGACGATCGCCAAAGCGGTAGAGGACAAAATTGAATCAATTCCTAATGCCTTCTGGCGGAATTTTTCCGAGGAAATGTTTGAGGAAGGGTCAGAAGCCTGCATAGAAGCGGGTTTCGCAGTTGCCGGCGGCATTGACGCTTGGCTCGCCCAGCAGGCAATGGAAAGGAATTCATTGCTTGGAGCCGATCGCACGGTGGAAATTACGCCCGATCGCTCGGCCCCTGACGAACGGATTATTCTCAGCGGGCCTGAAGCTGTACTCAGACCTGTAATTGTTCAGACTCTGGCAACCCATCAAATGCTCGGCAACCGAGATGTTGGAGTATTGATTAACGGAACGCCAACGGATGACTACATTACTCCTGGCGTACAAGAACGCCGCTTAATGATTGAATTTCGCGAAAAAACGGCTCCCCCGTGGAAAATGCCTAACGGGAAAAAAGCTCGCCGTAGGCACATAACAATTCCCGATATTAAGCGCGGTCTGACGTGGGACGAAGTAAAACTTGCCGCCAAACAGTACACCAGCGGCCAACGGCTCGTTACCGCGCGGCTCAACAACGGCCGCCAGATGCAGTGTTATGCCAGCACTGAAAACGAGGGAATCCAGAAAATCAAGGAACTCTTGAGATTATCAACGGCTGAAATCTTGCCCAACGGCGTCCGCGATTCTGGCTACACCGACCCGACCCCGCGCCGGCGAGAACTACCTTACCTTGTTTACCCTTCTAAAGCGGTTTTAATTTGGCGGCGGCGGGCGGTTGACTTGCAAGGTAGAGAAGATATAGCGGGCAACACCTGGGAAGAACAACGGATCGAATTTGATTTGTGGCCAGACAAAGAGCCACCAACCTTGAAACCTTTAGGCTAAACATGGCTTAACAAAAATTTACACTGACTAAAATCCAGTTGTAAAAGATTTGGCGCAACCCTAGGGCTGCGCCAAATCTTTTACAGCTCAAACCTTTACTAGATAAAGGTTTGAGGCGTTGACACTTTGAGGGGGAAAACTTAAGGTGAAGTTACCAAACAAAACCTCAAGATTTTAGAATTTTTATGGCTCGCACCAGTTTTCTCGTTAAATATAAAGATAAAGGTCAGGCAGGCACCGGCACCGATTTTTACCGGACAACCTGCAGTTGTATTCCTAGGGTTGCCAAATTTCTTAACATTGACACCAAGGAATACATACCAAACGATACCGATCTAGTCGATCGCGCCGGTTACACTCGCACTTATGTAAAACCTGACGGCACGGACGGCACTGTAACAGTAGCAGAAGGTAAGAGAACCTACCTTGCTAGCGGCAAACCGGGTGCGCGCACTATTATTCTTACAACTGGTAGGAAAACATCTAAAGGTAATCGCCGCAAGCTTTCCTTTACTTTTCCCAGTTATTTGGGAATTGCTGAAATTGGAGACGTTTTGGGAGATTTGATTCCTGCTGCAAAAGTTAACCGCACCGGAAACACAGGAGATGCTGATATTTTTCCGTATTTTACTGTTAAAGGTGGCGGCACATACCCTATTCCTCTACAAACGGTAGCAGAAGGAACTACAGATACCGACGCCGCTGGAACTCCGGCCGACGAAGTGACAATTTTGGCAGGAACCAAAAGCCGCAAGAAAAAGGCCGTAGCACCTCCAACTCCTTAACCATGATTTTTAGGCGGTTGCAGTTTTTTAAACACGCCGCCTAATTATTGCAAACTTAAAAATGAGTCTTGATAGCGAATCAAATTGGCAAATTATTTACAATCAGTTTCACGCCGCTGTGGGTGAAAATCCAATTGATAAAATATTGATTCCCGGAGTTTTTGCTCAACACACAATTAGAGCTTATTGTCTCTCTCTTGGAGCTAAGCCTCATTGGTGGTTAGGGGGGAGGCTAGTACATTTGATTGGTAATACAGGACCAGACTTTGAGGTATCGCGCTGGACAGTTCCTTTAAAAGTACGGACTTTAATAAGGCTTCCTGAATTAACTCCTCTTTATCGCCTTAAATTTGAGCCGGCCCGCTGGCACAAAGAAATAGCAATAGTAGTTGAAAGCTACATCGAGCCAGAATAGAGTGTTTTTATGAATTGGACAAATATACTAGCCAATTTAGCGGCGTTGTGCGCTGTGCTCGCGTTCATTTGGAAAGGCTCTCGAATAGTTGAAAAAGCCATTAGTGATTCAGCGGTTTCAAAAGCTGAAGCCGAAACTAGAGCAAGAGAATCTGAAGCTAGAGCGCGTGCTGACAGAGCAAGATTTGAAACGCTTTGGTCAATCGTTGAAATTCACGGTGAAGTGCTTAACGACGTTCAAGTTCACCTTTCTTTACCTCCGGGAGAGAGAGAAGAAAGAGAGTTTCACGTTAGGAGTAGCACAACTAGATTAGAAAAAAAAGCCATTGAAAGATTGGCGTCGCACCGCACGGATTTCACTTGAGCAAAAAATATCTTAAAGTAATGCGAAATGCTTTTGTTTTTACTATTTACTGTTTGGCTATTGGCGTTTTACTGTTGGTTGTGGCAGCCATAGGTTTAGTCGCCGTACACAGAAGCGCTATGGATTTAGTCCCCGTACTAGCACCTGTACTAGCAGGGCTGACCGGATTGCTAGTTTCGCCCCCCAAGCAATCACAATGACTGTTCGAGAAGCCAATCAATTGCTTGCTGATAGCAAAGCAACTCAAGATAAGTTATTAGAATGCCTGGAAGATTTATCCAAGGAATACGGATACATCCAAGGAATGACAATTGCTAATCTTAGAGATTTAGTGGCTGGCAAAAAAACTCTTGCTGAAATTCAAGAATTAATTGACCAGCTTAAACAAAAATTAAAATCGCTAAAATAAAATGCACAAACTAATTTTTACAATGCAATTAGCTCAATCCTCAAAGCTAATTTACGGTAACTTGCAACTTGTATATCCTGACGGGCGGGCGATCGACTACGTGGCAACTTCCGGCTGTGCAGATTATCAACGCCCTGGTGATGAGTGGGTACGCGGGAAAGGCCCAATCCCAGCGGGGGAATATGAAATTCCCAGTGAGGGTTACTGGCTAGATACGCGGGGGGTAGAAGGGCTATTTTTTCACATCACTCCCGACCCCGTGATTTCAATTCACGGTATGCGCGCCGAGCTTGGGATACATTTTGATGCAAATATGCCCGGCACTGCCGGTTGTATCGGAGTGGTAAGGCAGTTTGGGTGGCGACGTTTGTGCGATCGGCTCGCGTCGATCGCCAATTTGGGCGTGAAGAGTTTACCTCTAACTGTAAAGTATTGATTTGTCTACAGTGTCTACAGCGTTTGTAGACGCTGATTATTGATCCCTGATAGGGTTTTGGGTAGCCCCCGCAATTTCAATCCCTAATAGGGATGGCTGAGGGCGGCTGGAGGCCCGCGCTCAGTATGCAGCGCTTATTCCCAGCCATCACGATAATATCATTGGGGATTCCGTACAGCACTTGCTCCCTTTGAACGGTAAAATAAAATGCCAATTGCTTTTTGATGCCGTCAGCTAGACTGCGGCTTTAACTTGAGCCGCTCAAAAACGGATACAATCCCCAGACTCCTGTCGTGGAGAGATCAAAATTTTAGACCAAGGTTCAATCTCCCAAATTCATCTGTGGAGTAAATCTAAAATCTAAAATCTAAAATCTAAAATCGACTGACTGTAGTTCCCCCGTGCCGGCAAGGCGACGGGATTGCCCGCAAAAATTTATATGATCTCCAGTAACGACTTTCGACCAGGTGTTTCAATTGAATGGAATAACGGCGTGTGGCGGGTTATCGAATTCCTCCACGTCAAGCCAGGAAAAGGCTCGGCTTTTGTGCGGACAAAATTAAAAAACGTCCAAACCGGAAACGTAGTAGAACAAACCTTCCGGGCGGGCGAGACAATGCCTCAAGCCAACCTGGAAAAGAGCGTGATGCAGCATACCTATAAAGAGGGCGACGAGTTCGTCTTTATGGATATGGAAACTTACGAGGAAAGTCGCCTCAATGCCAAGCAAATAGGCGATCGTGTCAAGTACCTCACTGAAGGGATGGAAGTCAATATCCTTCGCTGGAACGACCAAATCCTAGAAGTGGAACTGCCCAACTCGGTTGTCTTGGAAGTGACACAAACCGATCCAGGAGTCAAAGGAGATACTGCCACCGGCGGCAGCAAACCCGCTATCCTCTCCACCGGAGCTCAGATTATGGTGCCTCTATTTATTTCCATTGGAGAACGGATTCGGATTGATACTCGTGAAGACAAGTACCTCGGCCGAGAGTAGAAACGACGGAGGAAAAGGGAGTTTTTAGTTTTTAGTTCTGAGTTAAAGAATTCAAAATTCAATACTCATCGCTCACAGCTTAAAAACTGTCCCTTTTGCCTCCAAACTCGGTGAATTCTCCTAGCTTCGCCGGATTCGGAATTTTCAGTTTTCAATTTTCAATTCTTAATTACCCTTGAATCTGCTGTGCAACTAGACTTAAACCAGCTTTGCGAACTGCTAACTGTATTAGACAAAACAGGCATTTCGGAACTGACATTAAAAAGTGGGGATCTTGAACTGACTGTACGCAAAGGCATTCTGGCAAGCTCACCAGACACCGCGGCCGCTATCCCTGCAGCCGTGGGGACTGTCGCTCCGATCGCGTTGGGCGCTGTTGCTAGCCCCACCTTAGCGTCACCTCCTGCTGTCGCTCAAAATGCAGGATCGGCTCTGGCTGAGACCCCTGCCGCCACACCTGCCGCCGTGCCTGCTGCCGTGACTGCTCCTGTCGATACCAAATGGGTGCCAATTATCTCGCCGATGGTAGGAACCTTTTACCGCGCTGCGGCTCCCGACGAGCCGCCTTTTGTCAATGTGGGCGATCGCATCAAGGTCAACCAGACAGTCTGTATTATCGAAGCGATGAAGCTGATGAACGAGATTGATGCTGATGAAGTGTCCGGTCAAGTGATGGAAATTTTAGTTCAAAATGGCGAACCTGTCGAATACGGTCAAGTGTTGATGCGAATTAATCCGGATTGAAGGATTACTTTATTGTTATGGACAGAATAAATGCTAATATTTCCCGATCACTTCTCTCCGGTGAGTTTGATGAAGTCATCCCAGCCTGTCCCGCAAGAGGTTGTGCAACAAGTTGCTGAGTATTTCAGTATTTTGAGCGAGCCAATGCGTTTACGAATTTTGAACTTACTTCGCGACGGCGAAAAATGCGTGCAAGAATTGGTGGAAGCTACTCAAACGAGTCAAGCCAATGTTTCTAAGCACCTAAAACTCATGCTCCAAGCTGGAATCCTCACTCGCCGGAGTGAAGGGACTTCAGCCTATTATAAGGTGCAAGACGAGTTAATTTTCGAGCTGTGTAATATGGTGTGCGATCGGCTTGCCACCCGGATCGAACAGCAAGCCCTACACTTTCGGGCATTTAGCATGACTACCAAGCACTGAAAATTAGTTGCCATTCCTCCATCCTCAGTCCTCAGTCATGAGTCATCAGTTATCAATTCCTATTCTCGGCCTTGAGACCGATGACTAATGACTTGTAACTAATGACTCATAATTACTAAAGGGGAAAGTTTTTGTCAAAGCTTTGGCGGGTACTCGGCTGAGCCACCTCCAAACCTTCGCCGCCTAAAAGTTCTAAAGGCTTGCCTTCCACCGAAATCCAAACCTTGGTATTAGGTTTTAAACTCGTAGCCGTATAGATAACTTGCCCTAACCGGCTTGTCATTGAGGTGCTGCCTCCCCCCGAAGTAAATTCGGCAGACAAATCGACATAAACTCCGTCATTCTTGACACTCAAACTCCGCAGTTTTGTCCCCTTAGGAATTTCGCTAGAAACAGTTGCATCCTTGGGCCCGGTCAACAAACTGTTAAAAGCAGCTTGTAAAGTTGCATCAGGCTTGTCAGCTTTTTTGACAGCTACTGGCGTAGGAACTCCCTCAAATTTGCCACTGGCATCTTTAACCCAGTAGACTTGCACTGTCTGGATATCAGTCTGCTGCAAAGGCTTTGGCTGCGACGGCTTGGGCGTCTGAACCTGCGGAGCCAGAGCCTGCGGCGTCTGAACCTGCGGCGTCTGAACCTGGGGCGTTTGAACCTGGGGCGTCTGAACCTGCGGCACTTGTACAGGAGTTGGAGGGGGTACGGGGATAATTACAGCAGGGGATTCCACAGGACTTGGGGACAGCGGCGGAGCAGTAGTCTGAGCAGAAGACTGCGTATCTGCGGAGGTTGGCGAACGGTTCGCGGTCCACCAGGCAATGCCTCCTCCCGCCAGTAAAGCCAACCCGCAAACACCGGCAATGACGGCTGTGGAGACGCGGCGTACTTCTTGTCCATCTTTCATAATACAAATTCTCCTTACAGATAGAGCGCTTGGGACGGTGAGGAGCGACTCCCGATCAGCTACATTTGTCTATGGTTAGATTCTGGAATTGACACAATTGCATTGCTGCTAGCGAACACTTTATAGCAAGCCCAACATATTCTGAATCCGACTATTGGAATCCTAGACCATAATGTAAGATTTTGCCCGTGGAGTATGTCACAGTATCTCGATCGGCCTATTGGCTATATTCTATAGTAATCCTAAAAAAAAAATTAAAGGATAAAGGAATAAGAAAAAAGGAAGAAGGAAGGCAAAGGATGGATATAACGGAGGTAAGGGGGGTAACGGAGTTAACAGATAAAAGGAAGAAGGGTGCTGAGAAAAATCAATTCGCCCAAACAAAAAGCGCCCCTAGTAATAGGGGCGCTTTTTGTTATTAATCAAAAGCTAAAACTTAGCCGTTGATAGAAGGAGCAACCATTGCTACGGGAGTTGTCTCACCAGCAGCCAAGTCAAGCGGGAAGTTGTGAGCGTTGCGCTCGTGCATTACTTCCATACCCAAGTTAGCGCGGTTGATGACATCAGCCCAAGT
>NZ_JAUBSX010000125.1:0-12585 GCF_036704885.1 Microcoleus sp. F4-D5
GGACGCCCAGACATTTTAATATTCTCCTTTACTTTTCAGGTAACTCTAGCATAACTTTAGAAAAATGGTATTAGGTTAAGTTACTTTGCTGAACAATTGCGGTAAGGTGCGCCCAACAGCACGCTACCTTACCGCAATCAATCTGGCAATCAGGAGAATTGAGAACCCTGGCTAATCGGAAAAAGGTCGATCGACTCAATCAGGAAGACAAACATCAGGAGGACACAAACTGGCAAAATCCAAAGTTGTGACTTCCAGCGTATCCAACTCAACTCGCCGAATCGCATGATTGTTCGTATCAGCAACAAACAAGTGAGACCCGATCGCGCTCAACCCTGAAGGTTCAAAAAATCGAGCCTTGAGACCTTTAGCATCAACCAAACCCGCTGTACCGTCTCCAATCATTGTTCTGCACGTACCGCCCCGGTGGTCGATCCGCTTAATTTTATGATTGTAAGTATCAGCAACCCAGAGGTAATTTTGAGCGTATTCAACACCCAAACAGTGCTGCAACCTTACCTGATCGGCGCGACCATCTTTATCCCCAAAACCAAACAATTCACCGCTACCGCAAACAGTCCGCACCTTCGGGTCTTCATCAATACCAACAGCGCGAATCGAACTAACTTCGCTGTCAGCAACAAACAACTCCGATCGATCTGTAGCCAGGCCGCTGGGCTGAGAAAAAGCAGATTCTGCAAGATTCCCATCCACACAGGATTCTCGACCAATACCCGCATAAATGCCGATCGTGCCATTGTCTAACTGCATTTCCCAAATTTGGTGGGAACCCGCCATTGCAATAAAAAGTCTATTTCCAACTTTTTCTAAATCCCAAGGCGAGTTCAATTTGGTTTCTAGACCCTTGCCGCTGCCCTGTGCAATTTCGTGACTTTGTTCGCCGGTACCAGCAACAGTTTCCACCCGTTGAGTCGTAAAATCAATCTTTCTGAGAGCATGATTTTCCGTATCAGCAACATAAAGAATTTGACTTTCTGCATCAAAAGCCATACCTTGAGGGGCAAAAAACTCCGCCTCTTCAAAGCCCCCATCTGTTAAACCGGGTTTGCCGGTACCGATGACGTGCAGCACCTCACCTTCGATGGTGCTGACAACAATCCTATTGTGTCCAGAATCGGCAATAAATAAGCAAGAACCGACTAAGTTTTGTATGACTGAATTAGCAGGTCCGGGTAATACAGTTTCATCTACATATTCATTTTCCTCAGTCATTTCGCCCAACAAGGCGACCTGTGAGTGAAGCTGTTTTGCCTCCGTTGCAGCGATCGCAAATGCCAGCACTTTACCGGGGAAAGCCAGCGGTGTCGATACAGGTTTGCGCTGTTTTTCTAAGCTAAAACGGAGTTCTTTAAAGTTGAGCCGATTTTTATTTTTGTATTCACCAATTAACTTGCCAACTAATTCGTCAATTGCTTCTCTGTTGCCTTCACCGGAAACAAAGCCCACGACATAACTTTCAGGATCGATCACCATTAAAGTCGGCCAAGCGCGAACCGCGTAGCTTTGCCAAACTTTCATGCCGCTGTCTACGATTACCGGATGTTCGATATCGTAGCGGAGGATAGCTTGGCGGATGTTTTCTACTTCTTTTTCGTTTTCAAATTTGGCCGAGTGAACGCCGATAACCGTGAGGGAATCTTTATATTTTTGTTCGAGGTATTTTAAGTCGGGCAGGACGTGCAAGCAGTTGATGCAGCAGTACGTCCAGAAGTCGAGCAAGACGACCCGGCCTTTTAGAGATTCAATGGATAAAGGTTTTTCGGTGTTCAGCCAGGGGTAGTTTCCGGGGAATTCTGGTGCTCTGACGCGAGGCATGGCATCTCCTGGGTAGGATGTGAATGATTTTTTTACTTCTTTAATTTAGCGGGAAGTTTTGCTGCATGGGGTAAAAGCTGGTTAAACCAGGGCTTGTGCTACAGCCACTCCGGCCTGTAACACAACAGGGGGGGGATAGGTGCGATCGCTGCTGACACCGCTGCTGACAGCTTAATTGAAGGCTGTTGCGGTCTAAAGTACCAAATTGGCGAGATATTTATCTAGCTTGTCTCTGCTGATATTTTCCAAAATAACCAATACTCCGTTCATTTTTGTCGGTTCGATCGCACTTGCGATCGAGTTAACCCAGAGATTTATATTCTGCGGTTCCCCTTGCAATGGCAATAGGACGCGATCGGGGTAATATTGCTCTCTATCTCGATCGCCTTCCGGTGACAAAGCAGCTTTTAACCATTGACTAAAATTCTCATTCTCGATTTTAATTAAATCACCCAAAGATACACCCTCTACGACTTCTCCCTCGCTAGCACCTAGCAATTGTTTAGCTCGATCGTTAGCGGTAATAATGTTACCTTTTTCATCAGTGGAGATGACGCCGTTAGGGAGCGATCGCACTATATCTTTATGTCTTGTTTCTTGTTGTTTGACCTCGGAAAACAAGATAGCGTTTTGCAGGGCGACTCCTGCTTGGATGTTAAACGCCTTCATAAATTCCATGTCGGTGCGATTGAAACTCGCTTTCCACTGATCGGGAGCCTGCGGCCAATCTGCC
This sequence comes from Microcoleus sp. F4-D5, assembly GCF_036704885.1. Lineage (NCBI taxonomy): Bacteria > Bacillati > Cyanobacteriota > Cyanophyceae > Oscillatoriales > Microcoleaceae > Microcoleus > Microcoleus sp. F4-D5. Next base: position 2,570 of record NZ_JAUBSX010000125.1, read on the forward strand.
GGGTTGTAGGGCGGGAATTCTCCTTGTCGTTTTTTATTAACTAATTGGGTGACGCCAATCAATTTTTTGTCTGAGTTAAACACTGGCATACAAAGCATACTGCAAGTACGGTAGCCAGCTTTTTTATCGGTTTCTTTGGAAATTTCGGCGCGGGGGTCATCGTATACGTCAAAGGGAATCAGCAGCGGTTCCCCTGATTGAGCCACAATACCTGCAAAACCGACGGTTCTGGGTATGCGAATTTCGTGAAGTTTGCCGCCGATCGGGATTTTCGTCCACATTTGATCTTTATCTTCGTCGATCGCCCACAAGATACTGCGATCGGCATTCATCAGTTCTTGGGCCCAATCCATCACCCGCTTCAAGGTATCATCTAAGTCTAGACTGCTCTGACAAAGAGCGTTGACCGCGTTCATCAGCGCTGTCGCGGCTCGTTGTCTTTGACTTGCGGCGTAGAAAGATTTGGACGACTCTACAACTAAGCGAATGGACGAGGCAAATTCTCTAAAATTTTCTTCGTCTGCTTGAGTGAATCCTACCTTGTCAATCTGTTCGTCTAAAGTATCATAATCTTTGTGGTTGGGCTTGAGTTTATTAATCAGTTTGACTACTGCCATTAACTCGCCTGTTTCTTCGTCTATCAGGGGCATCGCCAGCATTGTATAACAGCGATATCCTGTTCTTCCGTCAAATTTTTTGACATTGACAGAACGTGGGTCATCATAGAAATCATAGGGAATATTTACCACTTTTTTCTCCGTGGCTACTTCTCCCGCAATGCCCACATGGGCGGGAACTCGGATCTCTAGGCTTTTGCCATTTTCATCTTTGGCTACAATGGCCCACAGTTCATTTGGCTCTTTATCGAATATAAAAATTGTGGTTCTATCTGCATTCAACAATTTGCCTATTTCCAGAGTAATCTTATCCAACCTTTCATAAATGACTGCATCAAATACTCGATGGTCAATTATATTATCTTCTAGGAATGACAGGATGAGATTTAAAATTTTACGCTCTTGATGTCCTTCGCAACAAATATTTTTCATACTCACTGAGAAACTCTCCTTCTTTAACATATCTAAAATACTCATACAATAACTCCTCTGATAATTTTTATGAGGCACAGTCCCGAAATAACTCTCAGCAGAAAAAGTTTAAAGAGGCAGCTATCTATGCGGTGAACGCTACCTCCCGATTCCGAAATAAATCTAACAGCAACCGCCGCCGTGATAATGCCACGTCGAATCAGTAATTAACACCTTATCGGGCATCAATCCCCCCAACTTCCCAGCCGTTTTATCGCACACCGCCGCCGGAACTCCCCGCTGCAAAACGTGGCCTGCCCCGTCATCAAACAGCTCTTCAGACCCCTTATAAATCGCCGTCTTGCCAGTGAAAATGCAAGCTCCGTCATCCGGTACATCCACTTTGAAAGACACCGAATCCAGGCTTTCTAACAGCAAATCCGCATCCAATTGATAATTGTGTTTGTCCAACAATCGGTAAGGACGGCGCGCCCGCACTTCTACTTGCCCAAAACCAACGTCTACAAGGTGTTGAACGTATTCTGCGTATGTCAAAGCCCCGGACAAACACAAGGCCCGCAAGCGTTGGTCTTCCTTCAAATGCTGCGGAATGGGCCGAGTTGCGATCGGATCGCTCATCAACAACCTGCCACCGGGTTTTAATACCCGATAAGTCTCTTTTAATGCTTTAGCTAAATCTGCGGGTTCAAAGATATTAAACAAGCAATTTTGTGCGACAACATCTACAGAAGCATCCGGCACTGGCAACGCAAAAGCATCGCCTTCACAAATTTCCACAAAACTTGCATCAAACCAATCATTTTCTTGGGCGGCAATTTGCAAGTTTCGTGCAGCCGCGTCTCGCATTGCTGCAACGGGATCGACGGCAATAACCGCTCCTTTGTGTCTTGAAAAATATGCAAATTGTAGTGCTTCCAGGCCGCCCCCAACGCCTACATAAAGCACGAAGGGATTGCCGACGAGTTCGGCGGCGTGAACGGTTGTGCCGCAGCCGTAATTCATTTCTTGCATTTGTTCGGGAATTTTTAATCCTGGCAATTGCAAGGGACTGCTTTGGACGCAGCAAAGTCCGATTTGGGGGGTTTCGGCAACATCGCTGTAGAATTTGGCTGCTGTTTCGAGGTAGGTCATTTTTTAGTGTCCTAATTTTTGATTTTTGACCGCAGATGCAGGCGGATAGACGCGGATAAACGCAGATGAATGCAGAATGTTTTTGTTATGTGGCAAATTCGACTTTTTGTTCGGATTTTGGCTGATTTTCTGGTTGGGCAACTGTTGTTTCGGGAGGGTCTAATTCGCTGGTTGGTTGGCTAGGAGTTTCAGCGGCAACTGGTGGCGTTGGCGGTACAAGATTGGGAGACGGTTCTGGGATCGTGGGAGCTACTACTTGTGGTACTGGAGCTTTTTCTGTTATTTCTGGCAGCGTTGGTGGCTCTGAAGGATTAGCAGGTGCGACAACTTGACGCAGAAAGTTGCGGAACCGATTGTAATATCCTTTATATTCCTGTTTTTTGGCTTCGGGAGATGCTGTTACTGTTGGTTCTATTACTTGAACGGGAGGCACAGTTTTTGGGGTTTCTAACTGTGGAGTTGCTGTCGGTGTCGGTTCTATTATTTGAACAGGTTCTACAATTTTCGGCGCTTCGAGTTGGGGGGCTGCTGTCGGTGTCGGTTCTATTACTTGAACAGGTTCTACAATTTTCGGCGCTTCGAGTTGGGGGGTTGCTGTCGGTGTCGGTTCTATTACTTGAACCGGAGCGACTGCCGGAGCGACTGCTGGCTCTAAGCTCGGTTGGGTAACTGGGGTTTCTGGAACCGCTGGTGAGGGTTGGACAACTGGTGTTTTTTCTAATGCAGGTGTCGGTTGTGGTTCGGGGGTTGGGGTTGGTGTGGGTTGGGGTGGCTGGTAGGTACGATCGACTATACCGCGAGTTTCTGCTACTGTTAGTTCGCCTCGCAGTAATTTTGAAAGAGTGTCTTGACCGAGCGGTTCGTAATCGATCAGTCTGACTGTATTATTAAAGGCGTTTTTGACGATATTTCCCCGTTCGTCAATTAATTCTAGCTGTACCCAGTTTTTCCCTGGTTTGAATCCTTTAAGATATATAGGTTGCCACTGGTCGAGCTCAAAGCTTTGGCCGTTGACTGTGGCTCGAATTTTCCAATCGAGTATTTCATCTTGGGAATTTTCTTGCGCCACTTGGTGCTGGGGGGCATTTGTCAAGTAAAAGTCGAGCAGGATGGGTTCTGCGCCGTAGCTGCCTTGGGGGCTGTTGTACGTTAATAGGGGCAATGTTCGATCGGGATTATTGTCGTCTGTTTTGGTAAAAATGTGAAAGGTGGTTTGGGCTGCTGCACCTTCGTTTTTAAAGCTTTCTTCCCAAGGGCGAGCGGCAAACATTTGCAGGGTATGGGTTCCTGGTTCTAAATCCGACAGCGTTAAAGGTTGGTTGATGTCGTAAATTGCTGCATAAGGTTGGTTGTCTAATAAAACTTGCAGGTGGGGGCCCAAGCCCAAGTTTGCATCTTTGAAAATGGGCAAGTCCTTAACTTGGAACTGAACAGACACATTTATATCCTGAAGCACTTCGTCAGGTTTTGGATTCAAAATACTAACTTGAGGCTGGTAGATTTTTAGAGCCTGACGCAGTTGTTGAATGGCTTCTGGGGGAGAAACCTCTGAAATTTTATTTACCTCGGCGGTAGCTGAGCCGCTCTTGTTCCCTGATTTGGGCAATTCGGGGTGGCCCGCGCCACAACTTGCTAAACCCAAAATTAATACTGCTGCTGCGAACAATGCCAGCAGCCTGCCCGCAACCGTTCTGTGCCAATTGATCCCAATCACGCAACCATACTCCTAGAAGCCTTCTCATAGGGAACTATAGCCCAAAAATGAATTTAGTATTGGGGAATTGCAGCTCATGAATTCCAAAAGCGGGTAGGAGCCAGGATTGAGGCAGCAGCGGGCAACCTATCGTCTCCGACTATTAATTCCCGCAGCCGTTTTCCACAACATATATCTACAAATGAGTATTCCTCAATTACTTTATCTTTGAGTTTTGTAAAGTTAAGGGCAGTACCCCTTGACTTTTTCGAGGTACTGTGGAAATTAAAGGCATTATTACATCAAGAATTGAGCCTTTTTTAAGTATTGTTAACAAGCGATTAATACTTCTCTAGCAAGCTTATAATTCATAAAACTCCCTCAAAAGGAGCAGCCGCATCAAGCCTAAATCAGGAACGCGATCGGCCGCTCATCTGGCGATAAGAGTTGTCAGTACCCAGGCACATTGTTAGCGACACTGGGAAACTGGCTTCTTCAAAGAAGCAAAATGCTTGGGGAGACGATGCACCTGCGTCTAGCTCTGCAAAGAGTGAAGTGCAAGCAGTGTCGGCTTTCCCGAGAATCCCCCGCCTAATCAAGCACGGGGAGTGTCAGGTACATTATTCAGTTCTCGTTCCTTGTCTTACCGAGAGGAGAGTCTTCATGACCATTAGTCCTCCAGAGCGAGAGGTAAAAGCTAGGGTAGTAGTCGATAAGAATCCGGTTCCAACTTCCTTCGAGAAGTGGTCAAAACCAGGTCATTTCGATCGCACTCTAGCTAAGGGGCCAAAAACCACCACTTGGATTTGGAACCTCCACGCTAACGCTCACGACTTTGACAGTCATACAAGTGACTTAGAAGACGTTTCGCGCAAAATCTTTAGCGCTCACTTCGGCCACTTGGCAGTAATCTTCGTATGGTTGAGCGGCGCATATTTCCACGGCGCTAAATTTTCCAATTACGAAGCTTGGCTGACAAATCCTACAGCCATCAAGCCCAGCGCTCAAGTGGTCTGGCCGATTTTTGGTCAAGAAATTTTAAATGCAGATGTAGGCGGTGGCTTTCACGGGATTCAGATCACCTCTGGTCTGTTCCAACTGTGGCGCGCCAACGGCATCACTAACTCATACCAGCTATATTGCACTGCGATCGGCGCCCTGGTAATGGCAGCTTTGATGCTGTTTGCCGGTTGGTTCCACTATCACGTCCGCGCTCCGAAACTGGAATGGTTCCAGAACGTGGAATCGATGATGAACCACCACTTGGCAGGTTTGCTCGGCTGCGGCTGCTTGGGCTACGCGGGACAGCAGATTCACGTTTCGCTGCCGATCAATGCTTGCATGGACGCGATCGATGCAGGCGCACCTCTGACAGTCGGCGGTAAGCTGATCAAAACAGTTGCCGATATCCCGCTGCCACACGAGTGGATTTTGACACCGAGCTTGATGGCAGACATCTACCCAAGCTTCGCTAAAGGTCTAACGCCCTTCTTCACCCTCAACTGGGGCGCTTATGCCGACTTCCTGACCTTCAAAGGCGGTCTGAACCCCACCACAGGCGGTTTGTGGCTGACAGATACAGCGCACCACCACTTAGCGTTGGCAGTGCTGTTCATCGTCGCCGGTCACTTCTACCGCACTAACTGGGGCATCGGCCACAGCTTTAAAGAAGTTCTGGAAGCTCACAAAGGCCCCTTCACAGGCGAAGGCCACAAGGGGATGTACGAAATCTTCACGCAGTCTTGGCACTGCCAACTGTCGTGGAACTTGGCCTGGATGGGCTCTCTGAGCATCATCGTGGCTCACCACATGTACTCGATGCCTCCGTATCCGTACATCGCGACTGACTATCCGACTCAGCTATCGCTGTTCACCCACCACATGTGGATTGGCGGATTCCTGATCGTCGGTGCAGCCGCTCACGCAGCAATCTTCATGGTGCGGGACTACGATCCGGCGCAGCACGTTAATAACTTGCTCGACCGCGTACTCCGTCACAGAGATGCAATCATCTCTCACCTCAACTGGGTTTGTATATTCTTGGGCTTCCACAGCTTCGGTTTGTACGTTCACAACGACACGATGCGGGCTTTCGGTCGTCCTCAAGATTTGTTCTCGGATACCGGGATTCAGTTGCGTCCGATATTTGCCCAGTGGGTGCAAAACATCCACGCCTTGGCTCCGGGCACAACAGCGCCTAATGCTACGGAAATCGTCAGCCACGCTTTTGGCGGCGGTGCAGTAGTAGTCGCCGGCAAAGTAGCAATGATGCCGATCGAGTTGGGTACGGCGGATTTCATGATCCACCACATCCACGCTTTCACCATTCACGTTACAGTCCTGATTCTCTTGAAGGGCGTGTTGTTTGCACGCAGTTCTCGCTTGATTCCTGACAAAGGCAACTTGGGCTTCCGGTTCCCTTGCGACGGTCCGGGCCGTGGCGGCACCTGCCAAGTTTCAGGTTGGGATCACGTGTTCCTAGGCTTGTTCTGGATGTACAACTGCATCTCGGTCGTGATTTTCCACTTTAGTTGGAAAATGCAGTCGGACGTGTGGGGAACAGTATCGCCAGACGGCACAATTTCTCACATAACTGGCGGCAATTTCGCACAAAGTGCGCTCACGATTAACGGCTGGCTGCGGGACTTCCTCTGGGCACAAGCTTCTCAGGTGATTCAGTCCTACGGTTCGGCACTGTCGGCCTACGGTCTGATGTTCCTAGCCGGACACTTCGTGTTCGCCTTCAGCTTGATGTTCCTGTTCAGCGGCCGCGGCTACTGGCAAGAACTTATTGAGTCGATTGTTTGGGCTCACAACAAGCTCAAGGTAGCTCCGTCGATTCAGCCTCGCGCTCTGAGCATTACTCAGGGTCGGGCTGTGGGTGTAGCTCACTACCTCCTAGGAGGAATTGTCACTACGTGGGCATTTTTCCTAGCGCGAATCATTTCGGTAGGGTAAACTACCCCTAGGTTTTGGATTCTCGATTTGGGAGGAATCTCAAATCGAGAATCCAAACTCGGAACCGAATCCCTTCAACTTTGTTCAGGATTCAGGATTAATCAAGGCTTATGGCAACGAAATTTCCAAAATTTAGCCAAGACCTTGCCCAAGACCCGACTACACGGCGGATCTGGTACGGGATTGCCACAGCACACGACTTTGAAAGCCACGATGGCATGACCGAAGAAAATCTTTACCAAAAGATTTTTGCTTCTCACTTCGGCCACCTAGCAATCATTTTCTTGTGGACTTCGGGCAGCCTGTTCCACGTAGCATGGCAAGGTAACTTTGAACAGTGGGTTAAAGACCCCCTAAACGTCCGCCCGATCGCTCACGCGATTTGGGACCCGCAATTCGGCGCTCCTGCTGTAGAAGCTTTCACTCAAGGGGGCGCTTCTAACCCGGTGGATATCTCTTACTCCGGTGTCTACCATTGGTGGTTCACCCAAGGGATTCGGACAAACGCCGACCTGTATCAAGGAGCTATCTTCTTGCTACTGCTGGCGGCTGTCTTCCTGTTCGCAGGTTGGTTGCACCTCCAGCCCAAGTACCGGCCCAGCTTGTCTTGGTTCAAAAATGCTGAATCTCGCCTCAACCACCACTTGGCTGGTTTGTTCGGTGTCAGCTCTTTGGCTTGGACTGGTCACATGGTTCACGTTGCTATCCCCGAATCTCGCGGACAGCACGTAGGTTGGGACAACTTCCTGTCTACCCCGCCTCACCCGGCCGGTTTGGCTCCGTTCTTCACTGGTAACTGGGGCGTATACGCCGAGAACCCAGATGCAGCGAGCCATGTCTTCGGTACTTCCGAAGGCGCGGGAACCGCAATTCTGACTTTCTTGGGTGGCTTCCACCCTCAAACAGAATCCCTGTGGCTGACAGACATCGCTCACCACCACTTGGCGATCGCAGTTCTGTTTATCGTTGCCGGTCATATGTACCGGACTAACTTCGGTATCGGTCACAGCATCAAAGAAATGTGCGATGCTAAAGACTTCTTTGGCAAGAAGGTTGAAGGCCCTTTCAATATGCCTCACCAAGGCATTTACGAGACCTACAACAACTCGCTGCACTTCCAATTGGGCTGGCACCTCGCCGCTTTGGGCGTCATTACCTCCCTGGTAGCCCAGCATATGTACGCGATGCCTCCCTACGCTTTCATAGGTAAGGACTTCACGACTCAGGCTGCGCTTTACACCCACCACCAGTACATTGCTGGATTCATCATGGTCGGCGCTTTCGCCCACGGAGCTATCTTCTTGGTGCGGGACTACGATCCTGAAGCAAATAAAGGCAACGTGCTCGATCGCGTGTTGCAGCACAAAGAAGCGATTATCTCTCACTTGAGCTGGGTGTCGCTGTTCTTGGGCTTCCACACTCTCGGCCTGTACGTTCACAATGACGTTGTAGTCGCTTTCGGAACTCCTGAAAAGCAAATCTTGATTGAACCAGTGTTCGCACAGTTCATCCAAGCTGCTCACGGAAAAGCTCTCTACGGCATGGACGTGCTGTTGTCAAACCCTGATAGCATTGCTTCTACCGCTTGGCCGAACTACGGTAACGTATGGCTCCCAGGCTGGTTGGACGCGATTAACAGCGGTACTAACTCTCTGTTCTTGGCGATCGGACCTGGCGATTTCTTGGTTCACCACGCGATCGCCCTAGGCTTGCACACCACCACCTTGATCTTGGTCAAGGGCGCTCTGGATGCACGCGGTTCTAAGTTGATGCCGGACAAGAAAGACTTCGGTTATTCTTTCCCTTGCGACGGCCCCGGCCGTGGCGGTACTTGTGACATCTCTGCTTGGGACGCGATGTACATGTCTGTCTTCTGGATGCTGAACACCCTAGCTTGGGTAACGTTCTACTGGCACTGGAAGCACCTGGGCATCTGGCAAGGTAATGTGGCTCAGTTCAATGAGTCTTCTACCTACCTGATGGGCTGGTTCCGCGATTACCTCTGGTTGTATTCTTCTCAATTGATCAACGGTTACAACCCGTACGGTACTAACAACTTGTCTATCTGGGCCTGGATGTTCTTATTCGGACACCTCGTTTGGGCAACTGGTTTCATGTTCCTGATCTCTTGGAGAGGTTACTGGCAAGAATTGATCGAGACTTTGGTTTGGGCTCACGAGCGCACTCCTTTGGCTAACTTGGTTCGCTGGAAAGACAAGCCTGTTGCTTTGTCCATCGTCCAAGGTCGTTTGGTTGGCTTAGTTCACTTTAGTGTGGGCAACATCCTCACTTACGCGGCCTTTGTAATTGCCTCGACGGCCGGGAAATTCGGGTAATTCCGAACTCTGGTTTCTAGGTAATTAAATGAAATCCCCTGCCTTCTGGCGGGGGATTTTTTTTGATATGTTGGTTAATTGAAGCTGTTAATCAGGAGTCTGAGGGCGATCGCGCTGTCCTCTAAACCTCATTTTGGGTAATAATAGAGAAAATCCTGAGTCTTCAACATGGTTCAACTGTCTTCTGACTGGAATAATGAGGCTTACGTGTCTCTGCATCTGGTTCAGACAATGCTGGAGATGGCGGGTTTGCCTCGCAAGAGTAGTTATTCTCACTGGATTCCAGAGTTTAAGGTTAAATTACCTAAGCTGACTGCCAAGAGTCAGATAGTTTGGACTCAAAAAGAGGTTGATTTCTTAGTGGAAGACTTGAGTCGGTATATTAACTTTCTGGTTGAAATTAAGACGGCTAAAACTAGACTTGATGCGGCAGCTCGCATTCAGTTAGAAACGTATCTGAAATACTCTAATACAAGATTTGGGATACTGATCGACCCGTTTTTAGTAGAGATTTACGAATATACACAAGGACTTGCGACTCTAAAGTGTAAGCACAATATAGAAAACCCAGAACAAGTTCAACCAGTAGCAATTTTAGTTAGTAACTTTCTGGATACAGTAAAAATGCGTACAATTGCAATTCATACATCCAAGGGCGGGGTTGGTAAAACTACTTTAGTTGTCAACATTGCCTATGAACTGGCAAAAATAGGTAACAGAGTTTTAGTTATTGACTTAGACGATCAAGCCCATGCCAGCCTCTCCTTGGGAGCATTCGTAACAAGTTAAGCTTGGATGGCAGTTGTCAAGGGGATTTGAGAAGATGTTTCAAAGAAAAAGCAGTCAGCT
>NZ_JAUBSX010000126.1:0-12531 GCF_036704885.1 Microcoleus sp. F4-D5
ACTTATTATCTCGGATGATTCACTTTTATCCCCTCCATCTGCCTATGTGCCAGTTGGGGGTGCGGAATGTGGGTTGTGGGGTGGGCCTATGAGCCCGCCTCGAATATGCAATTTAAATGCGCGACAGCTTAATTACTCGATCGCACAGTCAAAACTTGGGGCGGCGTCGCATCCGGCGGATACAAGAAATCCACCTGCACCAAACGGCGTTCCCCCGGCTTCATATTCACATTCACCAAAGGTTCCCCCTGCTGTCCCCGGCGCTGCACGATGTGAATGTAGCGCGTCAAAGTCTTGCCCGTATCATCATTAAACATCACCCGCACCGTACCTCGGAAAAATATCCGATTTTCAGGAGGCTCGTAAAACATCAATCCCCCCGATTCTGTATTTGCTTTGATCGGTGTTTGCATTTTAATGCTAACAGATTGGGATTCACGAGATTTGTTGTAAAGCGGAAAAGTTAAGTTGTATTGAATCCCGTAATTACCGTGAGCAGAGTAAGCAGTATCGGGATAGCGAGCTAACATTTTAGCGCTTTGAACTTGACCAGTGCCAAAAGTACCCGTATCCGTAGTGCTCAAAGCATAAGAAAAGGACTCGCCGCGCTTGGGAATAGTTAAATAATCGGTTCTCGAATTGTCCGTAATTTTAGCTTGCCACTGGGAACCTTCAGCTACTCCCGCCACGCGGCCGTAAATTTTTTGCACCGGATTTTCGCCTCTCGGAGTTGGTGCTAAATCTCTCGGCCCCGCTAAACCTTGGGTATTTAAAATATTTTCCCACTGTTCTAATGTGGGATATTGCTCGACTCCTCCTTGACTTTTAGGGGCAAACATCGCTAACGATGCTACATAAACCGAATTGCTGCTCGACATTCGCATCAAGGTCGATCGACCGTTGGAAGAAGGCGTGACATTCCCCACAGGTATCGGCAAATTCATCAGCATTCGGCTCTGATTCGCCGGAATCTCGATCGCAGCGGGCAAAATGGCTTGTCTGTATCCCCGCAGCACATCGCTCGTGATGCGGCTTCCAGGCCCCGCAAACACAGTGCCAAATCGATTCTCTAAATACGACGGTAAATCGACAAACAAAGCGTCCGGCCGAGTTAAATAAGTCGCTCCTTGCAAGACATTTAAAGTAACAGGTTCCGAGTTGGGATTGCGGACAATTATTCCTTGAAATAAGGTGCGAGTTTCGGCGCGATTTTTAGCTTTGGCGATGTGGTGGGCAAAGATATCAAATCGGCCTTTGAAGGGAAAGTTTAAGTGTGCAGAAGGTACTTGTTTTCCTTCTGGGGGAAATGTGGAGAGCAAAATGCCTTCGGTTTGCACGACTTCCGGGCTGTTGCTGTTGAAAACCGGGATGCTGTCGAGTTTTCCGGGCAAAACGCGCACTTGCTGGGGTACCGTCACAGTGTTCAGCGGGGCCGTTGTCGGAGGTACTGGCAAATCCAGTTCGTTTTCCGGTATCGAAAATTCTCGCTGGATGATGACTTGTTGGGTCGGAGGTGTCGGGGTTGCTTGAGCGAGGGGGAAAATTGGCAAAAACATTGCTGAGAGAGCGTTTAACTGAACTTGCAGAAGATTGCCACATAGCAACCGACACAAAAACTTACCACAAATTGGTTGATATTTTCTGGGGATTTTGAGATTTTGTCAGTCTAGAGCAAAAATAAGAGCCAGAGGCGGGATAGCTGCGCTGGCTCTTATGAGTTGATATTAGAAGTTAAGCTTATTTGACACAAATGCGGCGAGCTTTTCTGCCGATGGATGGCCCGAGCCCCTGAAAAAATTTAGGCTGTAGCCTTTTTTGCCTGCTTGCGGCGTGCTGCTACTAAACTTCCCAACCCCATCACCATACCTGCAATAGTTGTTGGTTCGGGCACTGCCTCAGCATCAGCGGAAACTCCCGCCATAACTTTGTCGCTGGTGCCAATATTAGACCCACTTACCTGCTGGAAGCGAACCCCTGCCTTGAGCGTACCATTCTGAAATCCCGCCAGCAAAGCACTTTGTGCCTGTTCCGCACTCAGGCTGCTGCCAGTTAGCAAAAAGCTAACGAAAGTAGACTGATTTTTATATAAGCCTCCATTCGCGTTTCCACCCTCAAAGCTATTGCGCGGAGTGCTAATGCCATAGTCGAAACCGTCGTGCAAACCGCTAATATCAACGTTTTCCCAAAACGATGTAAAATTGCTGCCTGCAGTCGATTTAACTGATGCAGTAACGCCGCTAAATACGTCAAATGCCACGCCAACGAGAGAAGAGTCTGTTGCACCGCCGGCTGTAGCCTTGGTGCCAGTGGTATTGGTGATACCCAAATTCAGGAGCAAATCGGCTCCACTTTGGACAATGTTGAAGTCCAATGTTGCAGTAGCCCCGGTACCGATGCCGTTGGTAGTACCGTACTGAGGATCGACGGATAAAGCGAATGCTTGGGCTTGCGTTGCAGTTAGTAATGAAGAAGCAATGGCTAAACCAGCGGTAGCTATACAGGCAGTTAGTGGTGGGGCAAAGTTGGTTTTCATAAGAGTAATACCTTGTTTCTATCGTTAGAGGGATTGAATTTATTGAGTTCTTTTGCTCTTTGTTTACATCATCTGTCATGTATATGTCTTTGTCTATACATTTTTGATACCTTTACCAAAACAATATGCTTCAAGGTTTATTCTTAAAATTTTCGTAAACCAGGTTGGATCGCAAAGGCTAAGATGACTATTAATCAAGCATTCCAGGAGCAACCCTCCCTTATTGCAACTTTCGGCAATATCGGCTGCTACAACTGTTGTCTGCGTAAAATTACTAAAACAGTAGTTATTTTTTATACAAGTAAACTGGTTCTGTTTGCCGATCGCACCTTCCTGAGTCCGCGCACCATTGCCAAAATTGTTGAGCGTGAAGTCGGTTTCGATCGTCGGACGCTCAAACAATTTACCAATTACCAATTACCAATTACCAATTACCAATTACCAATTACCAACTTGCGTTATTTCTGTTTTAGGACTACCAACGTAATGTCGTCAAAAACTTTATGTTTGTCAATATGTTGCCGCAGATGATCGATTACTGCTTGTCGAATTTCTTCAGCCGTTTTGTGACGATTTTCTTTGGCCACTTGGCACAATCTTTCTATGCCGTAATACACTTTATTTATATTGACAGCTTCGGTAATTCCATCTGTGTAAAGCACTACTACATCCCCGGGATTAAGATGCACTTGAACTTGGGAAATAAAACCCGAAATATCTTCCTCTAATCCCAGAGGAAAGCCTAGTTCTATTGTATCGATCAGTTCGATGTTACCATCAGTACGGACTACGATAACTTCTTCATGTTGACCGCTGAGGCTGAAGTTACTATCTTGATAATCTAACAAAGCCAAAGTCATGTTTCTAGACGAGTCGATACGCTCGATATTGGCATAAAGGGTGCGGTTTAACACATCAAGAAACTTCACCGGATCGGTTTCGTTTATTTGTTGGAGAGTGCGGACGGCGGTTTGCGCCATAATCATTAATACGCCACTTTCTAAACCATGTCCCGTAACATCGCCGATGCTAATTTTTACCTTATCATTTTGGGTTAGCACGTCGTAGTAGTCGCCACCAACTTCATCGGCAGGTTGCATATATCCAGCTATTTCTAATCCTTTAATTTTATCAATTTCTGATTGTTTGGGCAAGATCATTTGTTGCAGTCGTTTCGTGACTTCTAACTCAGCACTGAGGCGGATGTTTTCGGCTTTAAGTTTGTTGTTGAGGTCGCTAATTTCCTGGTTTGCTTGGGCGAGTTGGGCGGTGCGTTGTTGCACCTTTTCTTCTAAAGTTTGATAGAGACGGGCATTTTCGATGGAGATCGCAGCTTGGGCGGAAATGATGTTGAGGACTTCTAGGCGATCGCGCGTAAAAGCCCCCGCTGTTAAATTATTTTCTAGGTATAAGATGCCTACCAACTTACCTTGATTAATCAGGGGGCTACACAAGATAGATTTAGGTCGCTGCTGAATAATATACGGGTCAGAGGCAAACCTAGTTTCAGTGGTTGCATCATCGATCGCCAGAGTTTCTTGCGTGCGTTGTACATAATTAACCAGCGAGATAGGAATCACTTGATTTTCAGTCGCTGACTTGGATATTAATTCACATCGTTCACCCGTACATTGAGCTTCAATTTTCCACTTACCTGCTGGGTCAGGTATGATGAAATAAAACTTTTCTGCTCCCGCGTTTTCCAGCAAGACTTGCATCAAATTCGAGAGCAATTCATCCAGATGAACTTCCCCTGAGAGCGCTTGGGAGGCTTTGATAATTGTTGATAAATCCAGCTCTTTTGCAGCACCTGAACTGGTAGAAGTGAGAGTGGTTCTGGTCTGAACAATCGTTTCGTCTCTTCCACTCGTCACGCTCTTTTTCCTACCGACGACTGGTGCGAGTAATTCAGAATAGCGCTCTTCTAAATCTTTAACTTTTGCCTTGGCTCCCCAGCGAATATAAGCATAGTAAGCGTCTATCATGTAGGTACGCGCTACTTTCTGACGACCTAAAGTTAAATAAAATTCTGCTGTTAGTTCATTGGCGAGGGCTTCGTGCTGGACATATCCATTTTCCTTGGCTCCATCTATCGCCAGGTCGTAATATTCCATTGCTGAGAAAGATTGCCCCAATACGCGGGCTTTTTCTGCCTCTACTAAGTCATACTTATGCTGGTAATTGGCTGGGCAATGGACAGCCCAATATTTCATCTTTTGTTGATTTTCTTCTACTTGTTTTAGATATTGTTGCTGTTTAAGATTGTTCTCATTATCTTCACGCTTGTGCGTGTTTGCATACTGAGCAACTAAAGCAAGCGAATAGTAAAAAATATGTTCCGCAAACAGAATTATATTGCGAACAAAATGTGAATATTTGGCAGCTAATTCAGCATTTTCTAAACAGCCATAGTAATCTTTAAAAAGATAGCACAAACGAGATTTTAAAAAATATATGTACAACAAATATATTACATTATTTTGTTTAATAAATAGTGGTAAATTTTCTATTTCGTTAAAAGTATTGCCAATTAATTCGCATTTATTTTCAGCGCTTTCCCTAATATTAGATACAGCTTGACCAAATATTTTCAACAAGTTTAACTGGTATTCCTGTTTAAACATATTGACAAAATCAATATATTGCTCTAACCTCTCAGCCACCAACTCAAGATGTTCACCAACAAAAAACAAGTGGGCGCAGTAGAAGTCAGCCGTATGACAAGCAAATTCTATATCGCCAACTTCTAGACCGTCTTGAATTGCCTGACGCAAGGGTTCTATAGTATTCCTAGTATGTTGCTTCCAATGTTGGATAGTAATGCAATATGTGAGCAATGCTTTACAGCGAAACTCTTTGGCATTCAGCTTATCTAATACATTCAAAGCTAGTTGACCGAGCTGATAACCAAAATCTATGTCTGGAATTTGCCAAGTTACGATTCCACCATAGTTACAGTAGGCATAAATAGCTGGCCTAGAATTTCCATATTGACTGGAAAGATCGATCATAGTATACAGAATTGGTAGAGATAGCTTGGCATCTCCAAAACAAGCAGGAGGCCATATGAGAGTTAAAATCTGCATAGCCGCCAGCTTGTAGGGATCGGTCATTTCAGGTAGGTTTGCTAACTCCTCAATATTGAGTTCTTGCGGGGGTGATTGACTCAGGGTCACTCCTAG
The DNA here is from genome assembly GCF_036704885.1 of Microcoleus sp. F4-D5. Classification (NCBI taxonomy): domain Bacteria; kingdom Bacillati; phylum Cyanobacteriota; class Cyanophyceae; order Oscillatoriales; family Microcoleaceae; genus Microcoleus; species Microcoleus sp. F4-D5. The sequence continues at coordinate 5,716 of NZ_JAUBSX010000126.1, forward strand.
GATTTGGAGAACTTGCAGTCCGGTATCTAAAGCAGATTGAATCTGGTTTTTAGCGAGGTTAAGCCTAATTTTCAGCACATATAAGTTGACTTTTTCGAGGATTGTTTTGGCTTTTTGGAGGGTGCGATCGCACAATATCCCCGCTCGTTCTAAATTGGTATTGAGATATTCGGTTTCCGCCGCTTCCAGATAAAAATTAAATGTCAGATCGTATCTACTTTCCCAGCTATCTTGACTCAGCAGTTCTAGACCTATATTCAAATAATTAACAGCGGCTTCATACGCAGTCGTGGCCTTTGCTTTCTGTCCGGCGATCAGGTTTAATTGGGCCAACTCATCTTTTTCTGACTGATTAGTTAGCAAATCAGTGCCAAAATTCAGTTGGTTAACCAGAGCAAAAATATTATCTTTTCGCTCTTGATCGGTTGTATTATTCAGCAGCAGTTGACCAATTTTCAGTTGAGTGGCTTTTTTCTCTGACTCTGGAATCAAAGAATAAGCAGCTTGCTGCACGCGGTCGTGCAAAAATTTGTAGTCAACTTTGATATCGCGTATAGATGCCAACTCTTCCTGGGCAAAGAGTAGAGGAATTTTGTAATTTTCAGACAGCGGCAGAATCAAACCTGCTTGCAGTGCTTCCCACAAATGAGCAGCCGTCGCTATGTTTGATTCTTCATTGACAATTGATAAAACTTCTAAATTAAATTGGTTGCCGATACAAGCCGCTAATTTTAATGCTTTCTGCGTTTTTTCTGCGAGTTTGCGAATATTGCGAGCAACCAGTTCAACAATATTGAAATCTGCGATGCCAATCGCCTGTATTTGTTGAATATCCCACTCCCAGCAGTCTGTGTCTACCTGATAAACCAGCAGATTTTCCGAGTACAGGGTTTTGAGTAGCTGCGTTAAGAAAAAGGGATTTCCTTGGGTTTTATTAAAAATTAATTCAGAAAAAACTTTAATTTGCTCTGAATTGATGCTTGCATCCAGAGTTTCTGCAACTAATTGGTTGACGCTATCCAAAGCCAGCGCCTGAATGGTGATATTATTCACCAACGTTTCAGTTTCTTGAATTTTTTCTATTGTCTGAATTAAAGGATGAACGGGACTGACTTCGTTATCTCGATAAGCTCCAATCGTTAACAAATATTTGTTATCTGGGTCAGTGACTAAGAGTTGGATTAACTTTAGAGATGCCGAATCTGCCCACTGTAAATCGTCTAGGAATATGACTAGCGGGTGTTCGGGTTGACAAAAAACTCGAATAAATTGTTGAAATACCAGATTAAATCTGTTTTGGGATTCCGATGAACCCAGTTGAGGAACTTCAAGCTGTTTACCGATAATTAGTTCGACTTCGGGGATAACATCAATAATAACTTGACCGTTATTATCTAGCGCATTTAATAAGTTTTTTTTCCAAATAGCAATCTGTTCGGAACTTTCGGTTAATAGCTGACGAACTAATTCTTGAAATGCTTGGATTAACGCCGCATAGGGAATATTGCGCTTAAACTGGTCAAACTTACCCGCAATAAAATATCCCCTAGCTGCTACAATTGGTTTATGAACTTCATTGACGATTGAAGTTTTACCAATCCCGGAATAACCGGAAACTAACATCATCTCGGTGGCACCGAGGCTGACTCGTCCAAAGGCATCTAGAAGAATTTGGACTTCGGTTTCTCTACCATAAAGCTTCTGGGGAATGAGTAGTTGGTTGCCGCGATCGCGTTGACCGATGGGAAAATTTTCAATCTTTCCAGTTGTCTGCAATTGCTGCAAACAAGTTTCCAGGTCAAATTTTAATCCCGCCGCACTTTGATATCGGTCTTCCGCATTTTTTGCTAACAGTTTCATCACAATACCTGAAACCGCTTGAGGAATTTCTGCTACCTCTTTAGGTGGGACGGGTTGTTTGGCAATATGACAGTAAACCAACTCCATCGGATCGGTGGTAGTAAATGGCAACTGGTTGGTCAGCATTTCATAGAAAGTCACTCCCAAAGAGTAGAAGTCGGTGCGGTAGTCAATTGTTCGATTCATCCTCCCCGTTTGTTCGGGTGACATATAAGCGAGAGTCCCTTCCAGCAAGTTGGGATTGACAATAGTTTGCTGTTCTTTGGGTAAGGCGATCGCGATGCTAAAGTCAGTTATTTTGACTTCCCTAGTTTTGGGGTTGATGATGATATTGCTAGGTTTAATATCTTTATGTATAATCCCTACTTTATGGAGTTGACCTATCGTTTCTGCTAAAGAAATCGCCAAACTTAAAAAATCTTCTAATTTAATGTTTTTAAATGTCAATAATTTGTTAATAGCTCGACCGCCAAAATCTTCTAATACTAAAGCAAAGCTATTCTGATAGCTAACCAGATTGTATGGCTTAACAATTCCTGGAATGTCTAATTTTTGGGGAATGCTGTATTCTTGTCTTAGGCAAGTAATCTCTTCAATGTTCGGATATTCATTTTTAATTATCTTGAGAATAACTGACTGGCGATCGCGCTCTCTGATTCCTCGGCAAACAACTGTTCTGTCTCCTTCATAAATTGTCTCTGCAATTGTGTAGCCGGGGAGAATAATCATATTTTTACTTTTTTTGTTTAAATATAAAAAGACTAGAGGTCAGGATGACCTAGTTTAAAGTAGCTTTGACCTCTAACCTTGTTAAATATATTACCGTTGCTCTCAGATCGATTTTAATTTTTTCTCAAAGTGAGGGTACACCTTTTCATCAAACAGATCCTGAATCTCCTGCGATCGCTTCTGAGCCACTAATTCCTGATAATCCTCCCTCACAGGCACGTTGTAGCTAGCTTGGCGGCGTCCAATACTTGGCAGCCACGTCGTGTGCAAAGTTAACCCAAAGTTGAGATCGGGATGACTCAGTTTCCACTGCGGCCCCTGCTTGAGATTCCAAGCCTCGAAAATCCAGATCTCGTAGGTATTGTTCAACCAAACAGTGCAGGTAATGTAACCATCTGTTGAACTGTTCCCATCACCGCGCGGTATAAACTGGGGCGAAAGACCGATACAACCAGGAGGAAATTCATAGGAGTCGGCAATCTTCATCGATTCAGTTGAAGAAGTATCCATCCGGAACAAGCTGCTTGGTCTGCCTTCTTCTTGGGCAATTCTGAGCAATTCCTCTAGTGGCACTTCTCTTGCCGGATAGTCTTTGAAGAAATCAACCATAAACTTACTGACTAGATCCTTCCAGAGTCCCAAAGAGATCCAGTAGATATTATCAAGCTTACCTGGCGGCATGGTGGGATAGAGATCCGAAGGAAGTCGGTCAAGATAAGCATAAAGTGCTACTCCCCAAGTACACTTGCACTCTTCTGCTTCAGGGATAAATTTCTCTGGAATAACCTTCTGTTCAACGATTTCTCCAGTTTCTCCGTTAATGACGTAGCGTCCGACGCGACTGATGTCCATCTCGCTCTGTTCCATCCCGTGTGGGCGAGGTAACTTAGGGTCGAAATAAGGAGAATCATCATAGGCACGTATCCATTCAGACACATCCCAGGCACAAGTATGTGCTGCATGGAGGGTAATCAGTTGTTCGGGATTGTCGTAATCTACGAGAAAGTGGGTAACTTCTAGAGGAATTTCTACTTTTTGGACAGTCACCGTCGGCACATCTTCGTTGCGATCGCTAATCCCAGGTTTTTGACCGTTGATTAAGCGATCGCGAGGTACTAGATATACAGGAGTTGTTGCTAACTCCATCACATCCAGTTTTTTTCGCAGGCATTCTTCTAACCTTTTGTTTTTCGGAAAAGGGTTGTTAATTATCTGTTCTATCCCTGTTCTGAAAGAGGTATCTACAATTACCACATAATTTTGAGAAAATCCAATTTGGTGAATGCTTTGCTTAATTTTGACCGGCGAACCATCAGACAATACTAGCTGCCATCGCTCTAGTTCTTCTTTACCATCCCAGCGAATTAGATAAATGAAATCTTCTGGAAGCTTGAATTTTTCCAGATATGGTCTAGCTGGTGGAAAAACTTTCTTTACTTGTTTCGTTAGTTTATTTGCCGTATTAGTTACGGTGCCGAGAAAAGTTTTTAATGACATCCCATAATTGACCGTGAACATTTCGCTTTTGCGAACGTCAAATACGGGGTGGGCAGTGCTAAGCACGGGTGAAAAGGGAAAATTCAGGCACTGCAAGGGAAAATTTAGCTCAATTTCTCCTCGCCACTCTTTGTTCCAGCCTACAGGAGTTGCCACTTCAAGAGTTGCCGTATCAATTTCGTAATGACGGCCCGCATCATAGGCAACTAGCAGGCGTTCTTGGGAGTCCTCAGCAAATTTCATTGGCAGGAAGGCAATACTTAAATCGTTGCGAGAGCCAAGACACCAAGAAAACCTGATGATGCCATGATTGCGAAATTGATACTTGGCATACTTTTCACCAGGTTGGGCTGCTTCATCCGCATAGTAATCTGGTGGCCTGATAATCCGTGTAGTTAATAAAACTTCACCCTTTGGCTGGAAGTCTAATCGGTAAATCATGCCGTCGCCGCCCAAGAATGAGTCTCCATTGATAAAGGGAAGACCTCCTGATTCAACGGTACCGACTGGTGCAATGATAAAGACATGACCCTGTAAGTCATCTGGTAAGTCTTTCTCACCCATCTTGGTAATATTTAGTTTGATGTCGGTGAGTTCATCGCGTTTAGCTTTGACAAGCGATTCGGGAACTGGGGGACAACTGTCTCTTACTGCTTTGGTATTGCTCTGAGTTGGTTCGCTCATGTGACTCTCCTGAGTTGAGATGTGACAATATTAACAGTGCAGATTGGGGTCGGATGCGATCTTCCTTCGGAGACGCTCTTGCATCGCCAGATGCAATTTATACCATTTTATAGAGTCAATGGGAGGGAAAGCTCTCTTTCAAGAATTTTGCTGTTGCTACAATCCTACTTTTAAGTAGATTTTGTATCTCCATCAAAGTGCGGATACACCTCATTAACAAACAACTCCTCAACTTCTTGCTTGAACTGTAGAGGGTAAGGAAAATTTTCTAATAAATCTTGGTAATCTTGCCTCACCGGAATGTTGTAGCTAGCTTGGCGAGTGCCAATATTTGGTAACCAAGCTGCGTGCAAAGTATAACCAATGTTGAGTAAGGGGTGTCTCAGCTTGCACTTTGGTCCCTCCTTTAAGTGTTTGGCATCGAAAATCCAAAATTCATTGCTATTTTTAAACAAAACCGCACACACAATGTAACCGTCTGTTGAACTATCTTCGCCATCTTTACGCGGTACGAACTGGGGAGAATTCACTGTGTAACCACTCGGAAACTCATAGTAGTCGGCGATCTCCATCGACGATGTATGCAGCCGGAACAAGCAAGCTGGTATGCCTTTTTCTGCTAACCTCAAAACCTCTGACAGCGGTACTTGCTGGTACTTATAGTCTTGATATAGGTCACACATTGACTTTGTGATCAGTTCTTTCCAGAGTCCCGAAGAAATCCAGTAGATATCTTCGAGTTTGCCTGGAGGCATATCTGAATGTATTCCGTCATGGTATGTGTATATCCCTGGCCCCCACGTGCATTTGCGATCTGAGATGATTTTTGACTCAATAGGCTTTTCATTTCTGCTTTCTACGTCGATAACATAGCGTCCCATGCGACTGATGTCCATCGGATTCATTGTTATCCCAGACAAGTAAGAAGGTAAGGAATTATGGGGTGAATAAGCAGACACATCAGATACTCGCAACCATTCCGATACCTCCCAAGCACAAATATGCGCTATGTGAAGTGTGATTTGTGCGCGTGGATTTTCATAGTCCACCAAAAAATGTGCTGCTGGGAGTGGGATCGCAACCTTCCATGCTACAACTTCAACTTCTCGCTGATTGCGTTCAGCACTTTGTCCAGGTTTTAGGTAATCACGAGGAACAATATATATAGTGGAATCGGGCAAAACTGGACGTGTCAGTAAATTTGCAAGCTGTCTTTCCAATTCCTTGTTGTCAGGAAAAGGATTATTGAGCAACTGCCCTAACCCAGCTTTGAACGCTGTGTCCATTACGACTACGTAGTCTCTGGTGACTCCAATTTGATGTATAGTTTGCTTAATTTTAACTGGTGAACCATCAGGAAGGATCAGCTTCCATCGCTCTAGATTCCCTAAACCATCCCAGCGAACCAGATGGACAAAATCTTCTACACCAATAATCTTTTCAATTAAGTTCGTACAAATTTGAAAGATTGTCTCAGAAAATGGAGAAAATCTACTAAAGAAATTTTTGAAAAAAATATCGCTCAAAAACTTAGCGAAATTTTTGATAAACTCCTCAACTTCTGGCGGTAGTTGAGATAGCTTTTGAATCAAAGGTGTGGTTTCAAGAAGACTGCCTAAAGACCTTCCATAATTGACCGTAAACATCTCTTGAGTGTGGGCATCAAAGACTGGATGAGCGGTGCTAAAAACAGGTTTAAAAGGCAAGGGGAGCGACATTGCTCCCCTCCACTCTTTATTTGCCCCAACTGGAGTCACAACTTCAAGGGTTTCTGTATCAATTTCGTAAGGACGACCTGCGTCATAAGTTACTAGCAGACGCTCAGGTTCGTTCTGAGAGAATTTCATGGGTAGAAAACCTGTATTTAACTCGTTGCGAAAGCCCAGAAATACAGAAAACCTTGAGATGCCATAATTTCTAAATTGATACTTTTCATACTTTGATCCAGGTTGGGTTGTCTTGTCAGCGTGGTAATACCATTTTTCTAAAGTTATGCTAGAGTTACCTGAAAAGTAAAGGAGAATATTAAAATGTCTGGGCGTCCTC
>NZ_JAUBSX010000127.1:0-12478 GCF_036704885.1 Microcoleus sp. F4-D5
GCTGCCTATCTTTTTTTAGCACACATTGGCTCAATCCTTACAAAGTATGGGTTTCAGGCTGGTTGTTACCCCCCCAGATAATCTTCATAGCCTGCTAAACATTGACGTGCTAATTGACTGCTACTAAAAATCTTCTGCAGTCATAGTCTACACCGAATAACCTCGTGCTTTCTGAGCGATGTCTTTCTTTCTATGTGTTCCCGAAGTTGACTCATTTTTTAAGGGAACATTCTATTATTATATTGAAGTGATTACACGGCTAGTTTGTTTGTTGGAGAGGTTTAATGAAAAGCAGTCGGAAAAGCTTCCCACACTCGATCGACAAAATCTCTAAGTTGCCGAGAGGCGATCGCACCATCCTTTTTCTCCGCATCCAGAGAGTGCAACTCAGTCAAAAGTGAAATTACCTCAGTATCTAAAGCCGCCCGAAACAAGCTCAGCGGCCAAAGCAAATCAGCACCATCTCGCAAATCCGATAAAGTGTATTCTGTGGGTGAATCCTTCGCCGACACCGATACGACTAACATTAAAGGGCGAACCCAACAAACTTGACGTGCCTCAACCACTTGGATTATCTCTGAATGCAGGCACGCATCTCCACATTCTAAACTGACAATTTGACCAGGCTTAAAGTTCAAAGCACAATCCATTAATGCTGACTTTTAATACATACATAAACAACCAAAATAAGCGCCGCAACTCTCTACAGCACCCGAAAACATTATATCATAATTCTTGCTTCCTGCTTTCTTCTTCTCAACTTTTATCAAGATTTTTAAGAGCCATTTCGAGCTGGGTCGTCAAAAATCGTGCTTCTTTTTTACCACCACCACCATTGGCATAGTCCGCCACGGAAATCGGAGAACCGATCGCAATTTTTACCTGAGAACCCCATCGAGGAATGCGGGGGCGATAGCGGATACTCATCGGTACAATTTTCACCCCCAAACCCGGTTTGCTCAACTCTGCTTGTATTGCCAAACGAGCCAATCCAGGCTTGATCGGGTGAACTTCACCATCCTGAAAAATGCCGCCTTCGGGGAAAATAACCAACATTTGCTTGTCGAGAAGCAATTCCACCCCATAACGGAGACTGCTAATTGCTGGATGCTTGATATCCACAGCAAACCCTCCCAAATGTCTGATGAACCAACCTTGCAGTCCTTTCACCTCATCAGCAGTTACCATAAACCGCAAATCGCGTCCAGTTACCATCTGTCCGGTTGAATAGGGCATCATCAGGGCATCCCACCGGGAACGGTGCGTAGGGGCTAAGATGACAGGCCCGTCTTTCGGCAAGTGCTCCTGTCCGGTTATCTCAATCTTGCCAAAATGAAACGGTAGGACAACATAGTGACCTAGCGGATAGAGCAAGGAGGTTAACCAAGGAGAAACGCGAGAGGTATTAGATGCTACCTTGGCAGGCATTGGCTTCACTAGAGATGATTTACTGAACTCAACGGCGCTCGTGGCAGTGTGGGGCATAGCAATTAAGCTGCTTGATCGAGATCTAAAGTCTAAAGTAAGTTGTTGGACAAATCTTTAGTTTTTGGATCGGGACACTTTTGCTATTGGCATTGTGGCGATCGAGCGATCGCGCCCGCAAGAGATAATCTCTAACAGGTAAAACATCAGGCAACTAGCAAGCACTACCGCACAGCAGCCAGCCGCCTCCAAAGCTTGAGCGGGCAATTACGGATCTATTATTTCAGTTAAATGGTCAAGTTCTATTAAACATCGCCCAGAAGAGAGTAAAAAATTTTACCTGTTAATGTTTCCGGCGCGCTTCAAACCAAGAAAGCAACAGATCGCGGCAAACAGACTCCATAATACCGCCGAGCACCTCTAAGCGGTGACACGAATGCGCGCTATCTGGAATATTAGCCGCAGTCCGAATCGTGCCAGTTTTCGGGTCATCTGCTCCGTATACCAGCAGACCGATCCGAGCTTGTACTATAGCACCTGCACACATCGGGCAAGGTTCCAGCGTTACGTAGAGCGTGCATTGGTTGAGATGCCAGTCTTGCAACACTTGCCCGGCCGCCCGCAAAGCCAAGATTTCAGCGTGAGCAGTCGGATCGCAATCTCGCTCTCGCCGGTTTTGCGCTTCGGCAATCAATTTGCCAGTACCGTCAACAATTGCAGCACCGACGGGTACTTCACCAGCATCACCGGCTGCTTGTGCCAGTTCTACAGCCCTAGTCATCCAGCGTTTGTGAATAAAATAAGTAGTATCACTAATAGACAACGGCTCAGTTTTAGAATTCACTTCATACCTACGTAACAAAAAAAACTTAAGATCGATCGAGAAAGTTACATTACAGCTTAATTAGAGAGTGATTTTTAATTATGGACACCACCACAATCTCGACTGAAGTTGTTGAGCTATTGTGCCGCATTAGCCGGCAAAAGCTCCGCGAACAAGATATCACTCCTTTGGTAGTGTTTCTGACTGCTCTGATTTCTATACTGCGCGGAGTGATGATTATTGACAGGACGATCGCAGTTGAAGAAGAAGAACGGCTGCAAAAGACTCTCAAAGCCTTTGCCAGCGGCGACCGCGATCGGATAGAACTAATTCAGCGCATTGTCAAAGGAGTCTCCAAACAGCAGGTTTACTTCAACCCCACGGAATTGCTAACCCTGACAGCTTTGTTCTCAGAATCAGAAAAGCTGTTGCTCATCGGTTCCGGCTACGAAATGTCAGCAGTAGACGGACACATCGACCTCAGGGAGCAAATGTACCTACAGTCGATCGGAAATCGGCTCGGTCTCGACTCCAGACACATTGCAGTCATAGACACTTTATTTACGAAAGAAGGAACCCTCGACTCAGAAGCTTTTGCCGAAGTTCAAGCTTTACTTGCTCCCAGCGAATTCGAGTCCTGCGATCCGGTATTTGCCAAAGCAGCAAAGCACCTGTTGGCTCTTTTATTGCGCCAATAATCCAGCGCATATAAATTCTGTTGCAGTAAAAGAGTGAGGAGTCCAAGGATTTGACGCTTTTTCCATTTTAGACGGGACTTGCCCACAGAGAACCTCAAAAACCGGGTTGTTTAACGCATACCAAGAGGGCTGCACGGCGGCGTATTTTGGTGAAAAACCTGGTTTCTGCCTAAGTCCGGCTTGATTTTTTGGGCAAGAGTCGATCGATCCTTGTATCCCATTGAACCGAATCAATCTAAAATCTAAAAGCGACTTGTCGCTGCCTTGATAGACCCAGCTCGGTCTCAAATCTAAAATTGATTGATTATGCAAATTGAATGGCAAACCGCCAAAACCTACGAAGACATTCTCTATCACAAAAGCGGTGGCACCGCCAAAATTACCATCAATCGACCTCACAAACGGAACGCTTTCCGTCCCAAAACCGTGCAGGAACTGTGCGATGCCTTTACTGATGCCCGCGAAGATACAAAAATCGGCGTTGTCCTGTTCACCGGTGCAGGGCCTCATACAGACGGCAAATACGCCTTTTGCGCCGGCGGCGACCAAAGCGTGCGGGGTGCGGCGGGATATGTAGACGAAGGTGGCATACCCCGGTTGAACGTACTCGACTTGCAGAAGTTGATTCGATCGATGCCCAAAGTTGTAATTGCTTTAGTTGCAGGCTACGCAATAGGAGGCGGTCACGTTCTGCACTTAATTTGCGACTTGACGATCGCTGCTGACAATGCTATTTTCGGACAGACCGGCCCAAAAGTCGGCAGTTTTGACGGTGGTTTCGGAGCTAGCTATCTCGCCAGAGTTGTCGGTCAGAAAAAAGCCAGAGAAATTTGGTTTTTATGCCGCCAGTACAGCGCACAGCAAGCACTAGAAATGGGTTTAGTCAACTGCGTCGTGCCCGTCGAACAACTCGAACTAGAAGGCGTTCAGTGGGCTAAGGAAATTTTAGAAAAAAGTCCGATCGCGATTCGCTGTTTGAAATCAGCTTTTAATGCTGACTGCGACGGTCAAGCCGGTTTGCAAGAACTGGCGGGAAATGCCACTTTGCTGTACTATATGACCCAGGAAGGCGCAGAAGGCAAACAAGCCTTTTTAGAAAAACGGCAACCTGATTTTAGTCAATATCCTTGGCTGCCATAGCTGGAAGGAGAAATTATTTTTTTTATGTACTCATATTAAACTAGATACTGCTGATTGTTATGAGTTAGTAAAGCCAAATGCACCCCATCGTCCCAAAGTGTCAGTATTGATACCAGTTCCCAAAAAGAATGAAACTGCTTTGCCAGATCCAAACCATAATATTCCTCAGTGATTCCCCAATCGAAAATCGAAAATCGAAAATGGTATTAGCTGTCCTGCTGCGGACTAACTAGACCGATACTGCGGCTGCCGATTTTTCGGTTAATGTTGTGCCTGTAAGCTGGCAGGAATTGCGCTCGGAAAGAGCGACTGCCGCATCCTGCAGCGTCAGAGTCGGTTCTTGCCACAGTCCAATTTCTTCTATGTTTTCCCAAGATGACCCAAAAGGCGAAACCGCTAAAGCACAAGCTTTCCAGTTACCTTGAACCGGCCCCCCTAGTAGAGCGCAAACACCCCCGCGTCTCCCCTCAGGGGTATAGTGACGGCAGTGACGACAAGCTGAAATTAAAGATGAAGTTAAGGAGGTTTGCATAAAAGTTCTTAGGGAAATCATTTTCATCTCTAATTCTCCTTTGCAGAGCTAGCAGGCTTTAGAGCATCACAGCCTTTATTCTGTCTGGGTTGTAGCGATCCCCGGAGCCTAATTTAATTTTATAATTTATTTATAATCTCGTTATATATAGAAACAATTAGCTCAGTCCTTGCTCAGTGTATGGGTGAAAACAGAGGTTAAAAGTTTATAAAGGGTCAGGGATCAAGAAAAAGTACAACGGCGTCACGAGGATGAAAAATTATAAATAAGTGGTAGCTGCGGATACAAAAAATTGCTGATAATTTTGGTAAGCAGCCTCCGGGACACAATAACAATTAAGTTTTAAAATAAAAATCAAAAGATAGCTACCGGCGATCGACAGCAGGCGATCGGGCCGCTATTGCATTGACAACAAAAGTAGCCAATCATGAAATAGGCAAGTTTTCCAGCTTCTTGTCTATATATACCAAAATTTTGGGGTGAAAGGCTCGCCGATCGGCGATCGACTTTAAGGGGTTCTCAGAAATCCTTTGAGGATTCGTAGAGCTGCTGTATACTAAGTCAAGGAGGTGAAGCAAGTGTTTAATTTGACCTTTGAATTTAAGTTGAAGCCCACAGCGACACAGATAGAAGTTTTTGAACATTGGTTAGAACAGTGCCGCCAGGTGTACAACTATGCCTTAAAAAAGCGAAAAGACTGGTACAACTCGCGCAAATGTCAAATAAACTCTTGCTCCATCCACTCCGAGTATATTATATCGGCTGACACGCCTAGACCGACATATTCAAGCCAGTGCAAGGCTTTAACAGCATACAGGAAGACCAGCCCCGCACAGCAACGAGCAAGCGCTCAGATACTGCAACAAACGCTGCGGAGATTGGAAAAAGCTTTCGTCAGTATGTGGGAGATTCATCACGGGTTTCCTCGGTTTAAAAAACAGGGAGCGTTGAGGTCTTTCAGTTGCCCGCAGTTGGGTACAACTTTCCATCAAGGCAACTGCTTTAAATTGCCTGTAATTGGCTCGATCAAATTTTGGCAGTCGCGTCCCATCCCCCAGGGGGCAATCGTCAAACAAGCTCGCGCAGTTAGGCGGTCTAGCGGCTGGTACATAATGTTGAATTTGCAATGGGATGTGTCAATTCCCGATAGTATTCCTCACGGCAATCCCGTAGGAATTGATGTAGGGTTGACTAATTTTATAGCAAATTCTAACGGGATTTTAATTAAAAGAACGAGGTTGTTTGCTGAGGCAGAACCAAAGCTTAAATTGCTGCAACAGCGCGTCACGCGAAAAAGCATCTGGTCAAATAATTGGACAAAGGCTCAGCAACAAGTCGCTTTGCTGCATGAATACGTTGCAAACTGCCGAAAAGATTGGGATCGCAAGTTGTCACATCAAATTTGTGATGACGCGGGTATGGTGTTTGTCGAAGACCTTAATCTCGTCGGACTCAAAGCGGGGAGGTTAGGCAAGCAAGGCTTAGAAGCTGGGTTTGGGCAATTCTTCAACATATTGGAGCAAACTTGCTTTAAGCGTGGTGTATATTTCCAAAAAGTAGACGCAAAAAAGACTAGCCAAATCTGCCCCAATTGCCTTAACGAAACAGGTAAAAAAGAGTTTTCAGAACGAACTCACTCGTGTCACAATTGCGGCTGTACAACCGACAGAAATGTCGCAGCCGCACAAGTAGTTCTCAAGCGAGGACTTGCAGCCGTAGGGCATACGGCCTGTGATGCACGGCACGAGGGTAAATTCATTGGAATCCGTGCGAAGCAAGAATCCCCGCGCCTTTAGGCACGGGAATGTCAAAATCAAAACATAAAAATCAATTTAGAGGCGGTAGGAGTTTTGCTAATGAGTAAGCGTTCTTCGGTTGAATCCCCAAATCATCAATCCTCTTCAACCCCAATCAAGCCTGCTTTGCAAGCAGTCCTGGGGAGTCTGGATGTAAACCTAGAAGCAGAACTGACAACATACAGAAGGCACAGGCGGCGCGCCGAACAGTGGGTATCCCCATCAGTTCGTACCGGCAAGCAAGCAGCCACAACCGAGCAACAGCTAACCCAAAATTTGGCGCCGGAGACTGCGGAGGAAACCCAGCATCCCCTGTCGCTACCCCTATCCCTTGCCGGCATCCAGGGCGATGCCCCGCTAGCAACTACCAGGGGTGGCACAAAATTATCTGGCAGTGCCTTCGCACCCAACAATTATCTCGAATCAAGCGAAAAACTGATCGAAAGTTTGGACGAATCAAAAGCCGAGCCTGCGGTAGAACGCAGTTTAGCCGCCAGTCTGTTAACTCCCTTGGGACTGAGTTCGATGCTGCTGTTTTTGCTGTCGTGCACGGCTTTGGGCTACGCAGTCATGCACCCGTCAAGTCTGGTTAAGATGGCCGGCCTGAACCGTTTGCTCGATCGTACCTCACCCTCTCCAAGCGACAGTCCCGCCTCTACTGCCATCTCAGATACCAGCACCAAGGAACTGCCGAAAGCTCCAAATCTCGTATCCAAGGAATTTGTCGAGCTAGATTTGAGCACTCTCAGCAATGTCAAGCCGACAGTCAGCCCGATTCCTTCCCCGTCACCAAAAGCATCAATCCCGCCAACTCCGCCAGCGCCTCCGGGCCCGGGCGCGGCTGTGCCGATTCCGACAGAAGACGGCAACCCGGCCAGAGGCAGGGAACAAGGACTCAACAATCTGAGTACGGCTTTGCTTCCCACTCCCAGCCCCAGCGCGGTCCAGCCAGTGCCGACACTGCCGACACTGCCTCCCACACCCTCCCCAGCCCAGCCTGCAGCCACATCCCCGGCGACAGCATCCCCAGCCGCCGCATCCCCAGCCGCCGCATCCCCAGCCGCCGCATCCCCGCTGGGAAGGCCTGCACGGGCGGCCGACGGTTTCTATTACGTTGTCACCGATTACACCGACGAAAAATCGCTGCAGCAAGCCAGAACCGCAGTTCCCGATGCCTACGTGCGGAACTTCTCAAAGGGTGTCAAGATCCAAATGGGGGCTTTGAACGATCCTGCCTCAGCAGAACGTTTGGTGAAAGAACTCCAAGAAAAAGGGGTGAAGCCACAATACTATCAACCATAAATTAGGCAAAGACAATTAAACTAATGATCGGGGAGTAGGTTGGGCCGAGGCACGAACCCTCCGTTTCGCTTCACCCAACATTTGCTCAGTTTTGATGGGTAATGCTCGCGCCCTACCCATCCTAAAAATAATCATGATGACCTAACTTAGAGGGAATTAAAATTTCACAATTAAAAATTAAAAAGACGATTGAGGAGTTTTCATTTTTAGTTTTTAATTCTGATTTCTCTGTCTTAATTCTCAAGTTGAAAATCGGGAGACTGGCAAAATGGGATTATTCGATCGCCTATGGCGAGTGATTCGAGCCAATATTAACAGTTTGGTCGGGGCAGCAGAAGACCCAGAAAAAATTCTGGAACAGGCTGTAATGGATATGCAGGAAGATTTAGTGCAGCTCAGACAAGCTGTGGCAGGGGCGATTGCGGCTCAAAAACGCACCGAACGCCAGTGTTCCCAAGCTGAGTCTACAGCCGCAGAATGGTATCAGCGGGCGCAGCTAGCTTTGCAAAAAGGCGAGGAAAATTTGGCGCGGGAAGCTCTGACGCGCAAGAAATCTTATCAAGAAACAGCAACGGCGATGAAAGCCAGCCTCGAACAACAAACGGCTGTTGTGAGTAAACTTAAAGAAAATATGCGGGCGCTCGAAAGTAAAATTTCCGAGGCAAAATCTAAAAAAGATATGTACATTGCCCGAGCTCGATCGGCCGCGTCGTCGGAAAGGCTGCAAGAAATGATGGGCAATCTCAGTACCGGCAGCGCTTTGAGCGCGTTTGAACGGATGGAAGAGAAAGTCATGCAGCTAGAAGCTCGCTCCGAAGCAATCGCAGAGCTCGGAACTGACGATTTAGAAAAGAAGTTTCTCTCTCTCGAAGGTGCCGACGATGTGGATACCGAGTTGGCAGCGATGAAAGCACAAATGCTTCCGGGCAACAATACACCTAAATTGCCGTCGGGCGAGCCGCCGGCATCGTGAGCCCCAAGCAGCAGAACAATAGTCGGGACGAGTAAAAACTTCTCAACAGCCCAGCTAGAGATGGCTCGAAGCCTGTTGGGGAATTCCCGGATCGACGTTAAACTCAACTAGAACAGCAGGAGTCCCGCACTCTACCTGAAAGGTGAGTGTCGGGAGGCATGCGCGGCAGATTGAGGGGTTCGATACCCCGAAAGCTGCCAATACGCTACAATAACAACAGCAAAACTTCACTCTTTGAAAAGGTCCCAAGTTCTTACACTCTCTTGCAAATTGGAAGTATCGCAGCAGCAGGTTGAAAAGCTGAATGCGGTACTGACTGCCTTTGCAAAATGCTGTGAGTACGTGAACACCCATACACCCGAAAAGCTGACGAATCAGATTGCTGTTCAGTCCTTGATTTACAAGGAAGCGCGATCGCATTCTGGGCTGTCTGCTCAAATGACGATTCACGCAATTCGTAGAGTTTGCGCTAATCGCAAAACGGCAAAGCAAAAGGTTAAGCCCGTTAAGAAGTTTGCCCCCACTTCTGCCACTTACGACGCGAGAACTTTCACCTTCCGCGAATCGGATTGGTTGGTCAGCTTGACCACGATCAAGGGCAGAGAAAAGTTTAAGCTGCACATTGGTAATTACCAAAAACACTTGCTGCAAGGACAAGACCCCAAAACGGCAACTTTGGTAAAGCGCAACGATGGCAGCTTTTATCTGAACATTCAGCTTGAGTCTGAGCCACCAGAGAAACAAAAGACTGATGATGTCTTGGGTGTTGATTTGGGACGCACAGACATTGCTTGTACATCTGCTGGAGAGAAATTCAGTGGCAAACAGGTAACACAAGCCAGAGACAGATATAACCGTGTACGGGCTTCGTTACAGCGTAAAGCGTCCAAAGGCACAAGGTCTACTCGTAGAAGGGCGAGACAGATTTTGCAACGGTTGAGTGGACGAGAACGGAGATTCCAGACATGGCTGAACCATACCATCAGCTATCGACTGATCCAGCAAGCCAAGACATCAAATCAGGCTATTACCCTGGAAGACTTGACCGGAATCAGAGAGCGTACCAATGAACTGCCACGGTCTAAAACAGAACGGAGACGCAGCAATAGTTGGGCGTTCTACCAGTTGCGCCAATTCCTGACCTATAAAGGCGTGAAATTTGGCGTTGATGTAAGACTGGTTGATCCGCGCTATACCTCGAAGACTTGTCACTGTTGCAAGGTGATTGGCAATCGCCAAGGTAAGCGGTTTGAGTGCCTGAATGAGCGATGCGGATGGATTGGCGATGCCGATGTGAATGGAGCAAGAAATATTGCTACTTTGGGGCAGATCGTAAACCTGCCCGGAGGTTCCGAGATCGTGTCCTGCTCTTTGCAGGAAGTTGTCTTGAGGGCTACTGAAAGCCCGCACTCTATGCAAAGCATGAGTGTCGGGTAGTTTACTAGATAGGTGCATGAATAAGCTTGCCTGCATCACATTGCTCGATCGCTTTAAACTGGATTTATCTGTCTGCAAAAATTGCCAAAAACTAAATCGCACTAAAAATCTGACAAGAGTGAATTTCACAACAGCGGGCTAGGGCTATCAAGCCTGCTTTCCGCCTACTTCGTACACCTCACCCAGGAAAAATAGCATTATGGGATTATTTGACCGCATTAGCCGAGTCGTCAAAGCCAATCTTAACGATCTGGTCAATAAAGCTGAAGACCCGGAAAAGATTTTAGAACAGTCCGTTACGGATATGCAGGAAGACTTGGTGCAGTTGCGTCAGGCAGTTGCCAGCGCGATCGCGACTCAAAAGCGCACCCAGACTCAGTACAATCAAGCTGAATCTCAGTCTAACCAGTGGCAGCAGCGCGCTCAGCTAGCCCTGCAAAAAGGAGACGAGACTTTGGCCCGGGAAGCGCTGGTTCGCAAAAAGTCTCACGCTGAAACGGCGGCTACCCTCAAAGCCAGTCTGGATCAGCAATCGGCTCAGGTGGAAACTCTCAAGCGCAACTTGATCGGTTTGGAGAGCAAGATTTCCGAAGCTAAGACTAAGAAGGATATGCTCAAAGCGAGGATATCCGCTGCTAAGGCTCAGGAACAGCTCAACAATACCATTGGCACCTTGAATACTGGCAGTTCAATGGCGGCTTTCGATCGCATGGAAGAAAAAGTTTTGCAGATTGAAGCTCGCGCGGGAGCTTCGGCAGAATTGGCCGCCGCCGGCAGCAATTTAGAGGAACAGTTCCGCTTGCTCGAAAGCGGCGGCGATGTTGACGACGAGTTGGCTCAGATGAAAGCTCAACTGACCGGGGGATCTGTGTCTCAAGGTCAATTGCCGGCAGCGGGTAAAACTGCAGCAGCCAGTAGCTCGGAGTCGAGCCCGGTGATTGACGCTGAGTTGGAAGAATTGCGATCGCAGCTCAATAAAATGTAGTAATCTCTATCAAAATTTACCTATTTCTCAGATCGCAGGTTTGATAGAATGCTCCGCCGACCTACAGGGCTAGCTTGGGAGGTCGGAGTTTTTTTCGGCAATTGCTAGTTACACAAAATTTTACTTTTGTCAACTATCTTTATGTTGATTTAAGAAATTAAGTCTTTAAAAAGTGATAGAGTAACTTTATTCCTTGCAATTGCCCCGGCCGCGCCCGAGCATAAGTGTAAATAACTATCAAATATTGCTAATCTGTCATGCCCGTGCAATCTTCTAGAGGCTTTTGTAAAATCAAGTTTTTCAAGGCATTAACACTTGGTTTTTCAATCGCAGCTATTTGCCCCGCACTGCTATCAGCTCTAAGTGTTGGGGAGTCGATGGTTGCTCCCGACTCAGGGGTGCAAGCGCCTATTTTGCATGATAATTTACGGCCTCAATTAAAACTCAATCAAGAAACAGCAGACGATCGCGATCGGCTTCGTAATTTATACTCGGGTTCAGAATTAGATAGAGACAGTAAAGAGCAAGAAGACAGCATCCTGGAGTTCGATCGATCGACCCAAAATCAAGACCTAGAAACTCTCGCTCAATTGCCGAACCGAGGAGAAAACAGACAAGAATTTGCGATTCCCAACCCGCTGCTGCCAAATCCGGCTGCCATCCCACAACCAGCGCCCCCAGCGCCCCTGCCTCCAGCCCAACAGCTTTTGCCGCCTGCAGTTCCCGCGCCGGCACAGCCAGCAGAATTGCTAACATTCCAGGTACGATCGAGGTCGATCGATTGAAAGTAATTGGCAGCACCGTCTTTAAGTAAGTCGGCGCGAAAAAACGCCGTTATGTAAACGAGGGCAAAGTCTCCAAATGCTCTCCACTGGGTGACTTAAACCTGTTTGCACGGTGTTGCATCTTGCGGTTTCATCCCGCCTACCTACTTAGCAAACAAAAATTAGACGCTGTACTGCTGTTGGTTGGAGGTGAGCTTTTGCCGATCGAACAATTTGGTTTGGGCGGCTTGCAGACAGTCCGGGGCTACCGTCAGGATGCTTGGCTGGCCGATAGCGGGATTTTTGGTTCAGCCGAGTTGCAGTATCCGATTTTGCGCGTCGGCGACAAACAAGGGCATTTTCAGGTGACGCCGTTTGTGGATTTTGGCAATGTTTGGAGAAATAGCGGGGGAAGGGCGGCTGTGGAAGCGAATACTTTGGTGTCAGCGGGATTAAGCCTGCGGTGGCAGTACTGGAAGAGGTGGAATCCTTCTTTGGGCAGGGGAATTCCTTTGATTGGTATTAAAACCCACATTCCGCAGATATTCGATCGAACTTAATTTCAAAGAGATTCAGAATTATCAAACCCTCAAATGATTACTA
>NZ_JAUBSX010000128.1:0-12137 GCF_036704885.1 Microcoleus sp. F4-D5
GGTACATAGTTTGTGACCTACTCCCTGATGGTGATGCAAGGTTTCTCGGTCATTTTACACCACCACCTTACACTTCCTGCGACGCAATCCCTCTGGTGTCTCCTTTTCGCTCTTATTCAGCAAGCCCTATTTAGGATGGTCGCGTGCCACGGTTGAGAAAGGACAGAAAGAACTCCAAACTGGCCTGGTCTGTGTGGACAATTATCGAGCTAGAGGTCGAAAAAAAACTGAACAGAAGTGGGGCCACTTAGAAGCCGATCTTCGTAGCCTTGTGGACAATCATTCTCAAGCAGACCCCCAATTAAAGTCTACTTTCTGTGATGCTCGGATTAGCGCTCGGAGTGTGCGAGAAGCCCTGATTAAGGAAAAAGGATACCCAGATAGCCAGCTCCCTTGTCGTCAAACTATAGGCGAGATATTAAATCGGATGGGTTATCGTTTAAAAAAACACAAAAAAGTAAGCCCCTAAAAAAAATTCCCCAGACTGATGAGATTTTTAAAAATGTCGCCAAAGCTAATCAAACTTCCGACGAAAATCCCAAATCTTTAAGAATTTCTATTGATAGCAAATCTCAAGTAAAAATTGGTAATTTATCGCGATGCGGTAAAGCTCGAAATCGAGAACCTCTCCAGGCCAACGACCATGATACTCAATGGCAGACTGTATTGGTGCCTTTTGGGATTTTGGATGTATTAAATAATCGTCTATCAATTTATTTTGGTCAATCCGCTGAAACCTCAGATTTTATTGTGGATTGTTTATCAGATTGGTGGCAAAAGAATCAATCACTTTATTCGGGTTTAGAAGAGCTAGTCATTGATTTGGATGGAGGAGCGGCCACCCGAAGCAATCGCACTCAGTTTATCAAACGTATGGTAGAGTTTTCCTTAGAAACCGGGTTAAGAATTCGATTAATTTATTATCCGCCCTACCACAGTAAATACAATCCGATCGAACGCTGTTGGGCGGCCCTAGAAAATTATTGGAACGGAGCGATCTTAGCTTCGGTTGATTCTGCCATCCAATGGGCTTCTAATATGACCTGGAAAGGTATTTCCCCTACTGTACATTTGGTCGAAGGGACTTATAAAAAAGGTATTGTTGTGCCGACTCAAGAGTTAGAACCCATCAAAGTTTTTTGGCAACGAGAGGAAACTTTGCCCAAATGGGATATCACTATCTGCCCGCACTAGCTGGTATATTATTTTTCCGCAAGTCCCCTACTGCTCGATCGAACCCTCGATCGATTTATGAATGATTTGCGATCGCTATAGTTGATTGATGAATTATCTGATTGATTGCTATACATCTCTGTGTGTTTAAAAGATACTGATGGCAATTCTTGCTCATATTTACCATGTAGATGAAATCAACTTGAGTCTAAGTGAGATGTGTCGGTATTTATCTCGAATTTTTGAGCGGCTTCCAAGGCAATGGTTGTGAATATTTCCGTAATTACGGTCATTTATAATTTATCTAATACTCTTCCTAAACGGTCATCATTCAAATGTGACGCTTGAATCCCTTCTCCAAGTAAATTTTCTATTGCTTTTCCTTCAAAAAATTTAGAAAATAAGTATAATGGGGCGGAAACCATCCCTAATCCATTGATGAGCATGGCTTTAACTACCAGGCCGGGACTGACTATTTCACCTGGTTGTTCGCCTACTAATTCATTAATTTTTGCGACAATTCCTATTTCATCAATTAGACCGGCTATCAAGCCCAGATGATCTAGGTTTTTTACTGTCATCTCAGATGCTTTTTGCATGGGCTGCTAAATCCTAATTTGAGCGTTCATCTCGATCGCCAGTTTACACTATTTTTGGTGATGATTGGTTACCCAAGAGCGATCGCAATTAACGCATTTTCGCGGATGCGATCGGGTTACGGATCTATCATAAACTTGGTCTTTTACCGAGCGCCACCAAAATAATTGAGTATTTTTACTCGCTCTTGTCTCGGATGATTCACTTTTACCCCCTCAATTCCCGTATGTGCCAGTTAGGGGTGCGGAATGTGGGTTTAAATAAACTCGAAATTTTTTGTGAGATCGATGAGGAGTGTAGTTGAACAGGCTCATTAAGATGCGATCGCAACTCAACAACTCCTGCGAATCCAGCACAATTCCCTCAGAAAGCCCTTAGATTTCGCCTCTAGGGTGTCAATCATCACTGAGGATACTTCTATGACATTACCTTCATTATTAAGCCAACAAGGAGAAACAAATCATGTCAAGCAATCGTGGAGTGGTTTATATGGGTTCTGGGAAGGTCGAGGTGCAAACTATCGACTTTCCCAAACTCGTCGATCCGCGCGGCAACAAATGCAATCACGGCGTCATTCTCAAGATTGTTTCCACCAATATTTGTGGCAGCGACCAGCATATGGTGAGAGGACGTACTACAGCGCCGATTGGCATGGTGCTGGGTCATGAGATCACGGGTGAGGTGATCGAATGTGGGAGCGACGTTCAATTTATTCAGCAAGGGGATCTAGTTTCTGTGCCATTTAACGTGGCGTGTGGACGCTGCCGCAACTGCGAGGAACGTCATACAGATGTGTGCCTGAACGTGAACCCGGATCGCCCCGGTGGTGCCTATGGATACGTTGATATGGGCGGATGGATTGGCGGTCAAGCAGAGTATGTCATGGTTCCCTACGCCGATTTCAATCTCCTGAAATTCCCAAACAAGGCTCAAGCAATGGAAAAGATCCCGGATCTGACCTGCCTGACTGACATCTTGCCCACGGGTTATCACGGTTGTGTGACCGCAGGAGTCACAAGTGGCTCAACGGTATACATTGCTGGTGCAGGTCCGGTTGGTCTGGCAGCCGCCGCATCAGCACAGCTATTGGGAGCGGCGGTCGTGATTGTTGGAGCAGGCAACCCAGCTCGCTTAGCTCATGCTAGAAGTATCGGCTGTGAAACGGTTGATATCTCCAAAGATGCCTCGATCGTCGAACAAATCGAACAAATTCTTGGTGTGCCGGAGGTCGATTGTGCAGTCGATTGCGTCGGCTTTGAGGCGCACGGGCACGGCAAAGACTACGATCCGAAGAAAGGTGTACCTGCGATCGTATTAAACACCATGATGGAAGTCACTCGCGCTGGCGGAGCGGTGGGTATTCCTGGATTGTACGTAACCGAAGATCCGGGAGCAGAGGACGAGGCAGCGAAGCTCGGTAATCTGACCATGCGCTTCGGGTTGGGTTGGGCAAAGAGCCTTTCGTTCTACACAGGTCAAACCCCTGTCAAAAAATACAACCGTGCCTTGATGATGGCAATTCTTAACGACAAGATCCAAATCGCTAAGGCTGTCAACGTTCAGGTGATTCCCCTAGACGAGGCTCCCCAGGGCTACCAAGCGTTTGACAAAGGAGCCGCCAAAAAATTTGTGATTGACCCCCACGGCAGCTTGAAGTAAGCCGCTTGGAGCAAGGGAGGAATCTTGCTATGGATGCTCTCAATGGTTTCCGGGTTCTAGTCGTCGAGAATGACGAAGATAATCTGATGTTACTGTCGTTTGTTCTGATGGAGGCGGGAATGGAGGTGATCAGAGCCTGCTTAGCCTATCAAGCATTCACGTTATTGGCAGCCAAACCAGATCTGCTGATCAGTGAGGTTCGGTTGCCTGAGGAAGATGGCATCTCCTTAATTTACAGGATACGGAAATTATGTCCAACGCAGGGAGGACACATTCCGGCAATTGCACTCAGTACCGATGTTGCTCAAGAAACTCAACATCAGGCGTTAGCAGCAGGATATCAAGCATTTATCACCAAACCCTTTGATATAGATGAGTTGTTATGGATAGTGGCTGGCGTTAAAGCCGATAGGCAATGCCTGTAATTTTGAACGTGTTGTTTTGAAATCATTAACTGAATTGAGTAGAAGTAGATTTTATGGCTAATAAAAAAGCGTCAACCGATCATTCAATTCATGCACTTCTCGCTGAACGCTGGAGTCCCTATGCCTTTCAAGACCGCTCTGTTTCGGATGACGATCTGCGTTCACTGTTTGAAGCAGCTCGTTGGGCACCGTCATCCTATAATGAACAGCCCTGGACCTACATCGTTGCGAAACGGGAGAATTCCGCTGAATTTGAGAAACTCCTGTCCTGTCTGGTAGAGGGAAACCAGCTCTGGGCAAAGGCTGCACCCGTCCTGGCTTTGGGCATTGTGCGGTTGCATTTTATTCTCAATGACCAGCCCAACCGCGCAGCCGTTCACGATCTGGGGCTGGCGACAGGAAACCTGTGTGTGGAGGCGACAGCACGGGGGCTGTTTGTGCATCAAATGATCGGGATTGTTCCGCACAGGGCACGAGAAGTCTACGAGATTCCGGAGGCTTCAGAGGCATGGACGGCGCTGGCGATTGGGTATTTGGGAGATCCAACTCAGTTGCCGGAGTCGCTTAGAGAGCGAGATCTGACACCGAGACAGCGTAAGCCGCAGCGGGAGTTTGTATTTGGCGGCAAGTGGGGAAAGGTGTCGTCAATTGTATCGTATCAAGAATGAGGATTTCAATCATGGCATTAGAGCATCACCCGATCGCGTTTCCCAAACTCGACGATGAACAGATCGCGGCATTGGGCAAATTCGCCAAACTTAAAGCATTTCAGGCAGGCGAGACACTGTTTGCGGAAGGCACACCGAATTACCAATTCTTCGCGATCAAGCGTGGCGAAGTTGCGATCGTCGATCGTTCCTCTGGTCGCGATCAGATCGTCACAATCCACGAGCCGGGGGAGTTTACGGGGGATGTGGATATTTTGACAGGTAGACCGGCTGTTGTTAGGGCGATCGCCCACTCCAACTGTGAGGTGTATGAGATTGCAGCAGACGATCTACGACGGATTTTGAATGAAATGCCACGACTGAGTGATATTTTACTCCGGGCATTTCTGATGCGCCGTCAGTTGCTTGAGGAATCCGGCTTCGTAGCCGTCAGGGTGGTCGGTTCACGCTATTCCCCTGAAACTCATCGATTTCGCGAGTTTCTGGCGAAAAATAAGGTTCCCTTTACCTGGATCGATCTGGAAAACGATCCTCAAGTTGACACACTGCTGACACAGTTCAGGATCCGTGAAGATGAAACCCCAGTTGTGATTTGTGGCAACGCTAAGCTACTGAAAAATCCTTCGATGGCTGAGTTGGCTGACTGCCTTGGCATTAAAAAACCGATCGAACACACCATCTATGATTTGGTAGTCGTGGGGTCGGGTCCAGCGGGGTTGGCGGCAGCGATTTACGGCGCATCGGAGGGCTTGAAAACCCTCGTATTGGACAAAATGGGTCCGGGTGGGCAGGCGGGCAGCAGTTCCAAAATCGAGAATTACATGGGCTTTCCAACGGGTCTTTCCGGTAGCGATCTGGCAAATCGAGCCGTGATCCAGGCTGAGAAATTTGGGGCTATATTAACGGCACCAGCGGAAGTAGTTCGACTGAGCCGCGAAACTGGGTACTACGCGCTGCGACTAGAGAGCGGCGAAGAAATCTCTGCTAAATGCATTCTAATCTGCGCGGGTGCGTCCTATCGCAAGCTTGCCGTTGAGGGCTACGATCGCTTTGAAGGTTCCGGCGTTTATTACGCAGCGACAGCGGTGGAAGCTCTGCTGTGCCGGGGTGCCCAGGTGGTCGTCGTGGGTGGCGGCAATTCTGCAGGTCAGGCGGCAGTTTTTCTCTCCGAACAAACTCGAAAAGTCTTTTTGCTAATTCGGGGCGATGATCTGGGAAAAACCATGTCTCATTACCTGGTGCAGCGGATTGAGCAAACGCCCAACATCGAAGTGCAATGCTACACCGAAATCTGCAAAATGTACGGCAACAAGTGGCTCGAAGCCGTTGAGGTGTTTTGCAGTCAAACCGGACAAGCTGACACGATTAAATGTTTGGCAGTCTTTGTCTTTATCGGTGCTGTGCCGCATACGAAATGGTTGCCAGATGCCATTCAGTGCGATCGCAACGGGTTTGTCAAGACAGGTCTGCGAGTGATGGAGTCAGGCGAGTGGACGCTGCGTCGCCAACCCTTTCTGCTGGAAACCAGTCTTCCCGGCATTTTTGCAGCGGGAGACGTGCGGCTGGGTTCCACCAAGCGGGTGGCTTCTGCCGTCGGAGAAGGGGCAATGGCAGTGCAGTTCGTTCATGAGTACCTGGCTTCTAGCTAAATGAACTGGGGATTACAGAATCGATAGGAGGATGACATGGTAATACAATGCACACATCTCAATCAAATTCGGAGAGTGACACCCAGCACAAGAGGGTGTAGAGAGTGTCTGATGCTGGGAGACCCTTGGGTACACCTGCGTGTGTGCTTAACCTGCGGTCATGTTGGTTGCTGCGATGAATCTAAGAACAAACATGCCACACGGCATTTTCTTGCGACGCATCATCCTATCATTCAGTCGTTTGAACCAGGGGAGGATTGGATGTGGTGCTATATCGATAAGGTGTTCATGGACTAACAGCGTTAACCGAAATCGGAGGTATTAGAGTTGGAAGCACTCGTGTCACTTCTACTTGCCGTTACCCTGTCGTTGTTAATCATGCGTATTGCTGCCGAAGCCCTGATCCTGACTGGGCTATCTCGTCAGACGGCTGAATTTCAGGCACATTCAGCGATTACGGGTTCGGGCTTTACCACCAGCGAATCAGAACAGGTGGTTACCCATCCCGTGCGGCGACGTATCCTCATGTGGTTGATGTTGCTGGCGAATGCCGGATTGATTACGGTGATTTCCTCCTTAGTCCTTACATTCATCAGCGCAGCTAAGCTCAACGATTGGCTGCCTCGTCTCGTGCTGCTGGTGCTAGGAATAGCAATTCTTTGGATCGTAGCAATTAACCGTTGGATCAAGCATTTCCTCTCCCATTGGATGCAATGGGCGTTGCGCCGCTGGACTCGCCTGGATGTGCGAGATTATGCCAGCCTGCTGCACCTATCGGATGGCTATGCGGTGATGGAACTGCAAGTGGATGCAGGAGATTGGATTGCTGACAGACCGCTGCGGGAAACCAACCTCCGTCAAGAGGGGATTATAGTGTTGGGGATTCTCCGCCCTGATGGAGCATACCTTGGCGCACCTAGAGGAGCAACCTTTATCCGTCCCAACGATGTGGTGCTCTTGTATGGTCGCCTGGATGCCTTCAGTGAGTTGGATTCGCGTCAGGCGGGGAGTACAGGTGAACAGGCTCACCAGGATGCGATCGCCGATCATCAACAACTCCTTTTAGAACGCGATCGCCAAGATGCAGCCAAGTAAGGAACGTAACCTTCGCAAATTCGCCATGATTTCCTCAGAAAACCCTTAGATTCTCCCTCTAGGGTGTCAACAGAGTCTAGCACCCAGGGAAATATTGCCTCAGCGACTTACAAGACCCACTCTGGCACTAGATTTCAAACAGCAAAGCCTGGATCAGGAGACGAACTGATGAGTCGTGATTCGCAATTCCTTTATTCCACTCGCATCGACATTCCCTCAATGTTGCGGACTCAGGTAATTGAGTTGCTCAATCAAACCCTGGCTTCAACACTAGATCTGAAAACTCAAGTTAAACAAGCCCACTGGAATGTCAAAGGGAAAGACTTCTACCAATTGCATGAACTGTTCGATGAAATCGCAGCGGAAGTGGAAGAATTTATCGATCTGGTGGCAGAACGCATCACTGCATTAGGAGGCTACCCTCTGGGAACCGCCCGCATTGCTGCCCAGCAGTCGGAGTTACCCGAGTATCCGTTTGACCTGGTAGAGGGGATGGATCATGTTACGGCTCTCGCCGATCACTTCGCCATTTATGCTAAATCCCTACGGGATGGGATTCAGAAAACCGACGAGCTCAATGAGATGGATACCAATGACCTCTACATTGAGATCTCGCGGGCGATCGACAAGCGCTTATGGTTCCTGGAAGCGCATCTGCAAACTGCAACCAATACTTCAAGAGCGGCTACCGCAAACACCCAATCCCATGCCGTAAAAGCTGGTGCAAAGGAAGCTAAAGCTCTTCGATGAACCCTCACAAATCAAACAATTACAAAAGAAAAGGAGAAACCAGTCATGGCAAGCAATCGTGGAGTTGTCTACATGGGGCCTGGGAAAGTCGAGGTTAAAAATCTTGATTTCCCAAAACTCATCGATCCTCGTGGCAACAAAGCCGATCACGGAGCGATTCTCAAGATCGTAACAACAAACATCTGCGGCAGCGATCAGCACATCTATCACGGTCGGTTTGCGGCTCCTGTAGGAATGCAATTGGGACATGAGATGACTGGCGAGGTGATCGAAGTGGGTCGGGACGTGCAGTTTATTCATGTTGGCGATCTTTGTTCTGTTCCATTTAACGTCTCCTGTGGACGCTGCCGCAACTGCAAGGAGCGTCACACCGAGGTCTGCATGAACGTCAACCCCGAAGTAGACTGCGGCGCTTACGGCTTCAACCTCGGCGACTGGCAGGGCGGGCAATCCGAATACCTCATGGTTCCCTACGCCGACTGGAACCTCTTAAAGTTCCCCGACAAAGACCAAGCAATGTCAAAGATCAGGGATCTGACGCTGCTCTCAGACATCTTGCCGACCGGCTTTCACGGCTGCATAGAGGCAAGGGTCGGATCGGGATCGACGGTCTACATCGCTGGCGCAGGTCCAGTGGGTCGCTGTGCCGCTGCCAGTGCTCGCTTCTTGGGCGCGTCCTGCATAATTGTGGGCGACAGAAACCAGGAGCGGTTAGACCTGGTGAAGAAAGCGGGCTACGAAACCGTAGACACGAGGAAAGATACGCCAGTTGCAGACCAGATCGAAGCAATCTTGGGAGAGAGGGAAGTCGATTCCGGAGTGGACTGCGTGGGTCTTGAGGCGCATGGCTACGGACGGGAAGACGGAGAAGAGCATTCAGAAGCGATACTTAACACCCTGTTTGAAGTGGTCCGGGCGGGGGGCGCGATGGGCATCCCCGGCATATACACCGATGCCGATCCTGAAGCCAAGACCGACATGGCCAAGCAAGGTCTGCTCCCCCTTGCCTTCAGCAAGGCGTGGATCAAGTCGCCGTCGCTGACGGCAGGACAAGCTCCGATCATGAAATACAACCGCCAACTGATGATGGCGATCCTGTGGGACCGGATGCCTTACTTGAGCGAAGTTGTGAACACCGAGATCATCTCGCTCGACCAAGCACCGGAGGCTTACCGGATATTTAGCGATGGCTCGCCGAAGAAGTTCGTCATCGACCCGCACGGCAGCACGAAGAAAGCCGCATAGAGCAGGATGAGGCGTAACCAAAGAAGCAGTCACCGCAGCCATTCAATGAAGTTTGACCGTAAGGAGAAACAATCATGGCAACCGCAACCACAACTCGAACCAACGACCACATTCAGAAGGATGTGCTACATGAGCTGAAGTGGAATCCTCACGTCGTCAATCCATTTCCGATCGCCTGCGGTCACTGTTTCTTCTGCAAACAAACGCTGAAATCTCTCTGCGACAACACCCTCAAAAAATACATAAAACACGAAAGGAGGTCAATCATGGTTAACGTTGGATTGCTCGTTCTACTGGAAGCAAAACCTGGCAAAGAAGCAGAGGTCGAGCGTTTTCTCCATGACGGATTGGTAATCGTCCAACAGGAGCCAGCCACGATCGCCTGGTTCGCCATCCGCATGGGACCCTCCGCGTTCGGAATCTTCGACGTTTTTCCAGATGAGGCAGGACGGCAGGCACACCTGTCAGGAAAAGTCGCTGCGGCATTGAGGTCAAAAGCCGACGAACTTTTTGCACAGTCACCCACGATTGAAAAGATTGATGTGCTTGCCGCTAAGCTGCCCCAGTAGAAGACGCTGAGTAAGAGGATGCGGAGAGGGGGAGACGCTGAGATGTTTTTTCAGTTCCCGTGTCCCCGCGTCTTCTTGATTCCCCTCTCCCTCCCCTCCCCTGCTTCCCCCACCAAATACACCAGGAGAAACCATTATGACCTCCCAGATGACACTCCAGCAACAGTCCGTATCTCTGGACGATGCCCGACGAGTGCTCGCCGCTGGAGAAGAGACAGCCAGAGCGATCGGACAACCCATGAACATCGCCGTCGTTGATGCAGGCGGCAATCTCGTCACCCACATCCGCATGGACGGTGCGTGGCTCGGCAGCATCGACATCTCGATCAACAAAGCATTCACCGCCCGCGCGTTTAACCTTGCCACCAAAGCGTTGGCAGAGAATGCTCAGCCTGGAGAACAATTTTTCGGCATCCATGCCTCCAATGCAGGACAAGTGATGATCTTCGCAGGCGGCATCCCACTACAGCGCGGCGGTCAAGTCGTCGGTGCAGTCGGCGTTAGCGGCGGTAGTGGCGAACAGGATCAGACCGTTGCTGAGGCTGCTGCCGCTGCATTCTAACCTGCAAATGTAAACCGCTATAGAAGCGATCGTAACGAACAGACTTGTTGTCGTAACGAATGGACTTGTGATCCTAACGAATGGATTTGACGAATGGACTTGCTGTCATAACGAATAGACACAGCACAACGTTATACAGAGCCAAATTTAAGTATCAAAAGGAGATAGAAGCATGGCGAATGAGAATCTCAAAGGACTGAAGGTCGCAATCCTAATCACGGACGGCTTCGAGCAGGTCGAGATGACCGAGCCACGGAAAGCCCTCGACCAGGCTAGTGCCGAGACTCGCATCGTGTCGCCCAAGGATGATCGGGTCCGCGCCTGGAACTTTACGGATTGGGGTGACGAGTTCCCGGTCGATGTGGCTCTTGACCAGGCACAATCTCAGGACTTCGACGCATTGCTACTACCGGGTGGTGTGATCAATCCCGATTCACTTCGCATCCAGCCGAAGGCGATCGCATTTATCAAGTCCTTCTTCGACGCTGGCAAACCCGTGGCATCCATCTGCCACGGACCCTGGACGATCATTGAGGCTGGTGCTGCACGCGGGCGGCGGATCGCTGCGTGGCCCTCGCTCAAGACGGATCTGCGGAATGCAGGCGCGGAGTGGGTGGATCGGGAGGTCGTGGTGGACGGCAACCTTGTAACGAGTCGTATGCCCGACGACATTCCAGCGTTCAACCGGGAAATGATTGGGCTGTTCAGCCACGCGGGACAGGCGCAGCCAGTATAGGAGAGTTCCAAAGATGAAACTAGTGCAATTGCCATCGGGAAGATTGGTGCCTGCGTTGGGACAGGGAACCTGGGGAATGGGAGAGGATCGTAGTCAGCGACAAGCAGAAATTGCAGCACTTCGTCTTGGACTCGATCTGGGGATGACGCTGATTGACACGGCAGAGATGTATGGGGATGGTGGTGCGGAAGAGGTGGTCGGTGAGGCGATCGCCAAACGCCGCGATGAAGTCTTCCTCGTCAGTAAGGTCTATCCGCACAACGCCACCCGGCGGGGCGCGATCGAGGCGTGCGATCGCAGCCTGAGGCGGCTCAAGACCGATTACCTCGACTTCTACCTCCTCCACTGGCGTGGGTCAGTACCGCTGGCAGAGACGCTGGCAGGATTTCAGTGGCTCAAACAAGCAGGGAAGATTTGGGATTATGGTGTTAGCAATTTCGATCTCGATGACATGGAGGAGGCTATTTCCTTGCCTGGTGGCGATGGGATTATCGTCAATCAGGTGCTGTACAACTTGATGCAGCGTGGCATTGAGTGGGATCTGCTGCCCTGGTGCCAGAATCGCGACATTGCCATCATGGCGTACTCGCCGATCGAACACTCCCCGCGTGAACCAGGGGGAATGTTGCACAATCCTCAGCTCAAAGCGATCGCCGCACGTCACGGTGTTACGCCGACCCAAGTCGCTCTCGCATGGCTACTGCATCAGGAGGTGATCGCCATTCCCAAAGCCAGCAATCCAGCGCACGTTCGGGAGAATCGCGCGGCGTTGGATCTAACACTTACAAGTGCAGATTTGGCGGAACTCGATCGCGCCTTTCCGCCACCTCGCCATAAGAGGGCACTAGCAATGAGATAAATACGAGGATTGACATCCTCTCCCGTTAAATCGGAGTACCGATTATAACGGGAGATTCCTAAACCTCACGATTTATCGCTCTTCCATCACTCTTATGATAGAATAATAGAGAAAAGTGTCACAAACCGTTAACTGGCTTATGTTTGCGGA
>NZ_JAUBSX010000129.1:0-12115 GCF_036704885.1 Microcoleus sp. F4-D5
AGATGATATCACCATCTACCCCTTTTGCCTAGAATGACCTCCTACTCTACCTTTCAGAGATGCCGTGAAAAGTAAGCTGTTAGACAGCTTCAGTCCTGGACGCATCGAAGCCCGTGCGAAACCGGGTTTTTTACCGAATCTACGGTCTACAATCCGTCTTTTCATAAAACAACTCGGTTTCTCAACAATCGTGCGTAAGTCTTAAGCTTATTGCTGGCAGTGCAAGATATCAGCTTTTACGCGGGCGATCGCACTTATAATTAATAATTAATAATACCTATCTTTTTTCAATTATCTGCTAAACTGCTTGGGACACAGCTCGTGATTTTTTATATAAAAAACTGTATTTTGTGTTATAAAAATCTCGCAAACTCCGCGAAGCATTTGGCAGGGATAAAATTTTGCTTTGATTCCCTGTTGTTATCTAAGATGGAGCGATAGCAATGTCTAATTTCTGCAAGAGCAGTGAGAAAAAATATTACATAACACCGAACAAAGGAATAAATTTCTATATTTTTTTCAATAAAATCGATCAAAATAACTATAAAACACTTTTTTGATAAAAAATTAAATGTACGAGAAAATGCAAAAAAAAAGGTTGCAATCAGGTGAATAAAAGCTGCAATCAAAAAATCGATATGGGCAAAAGCGACAAAATCGAGTATAATTGTATTGCGAAATTGAATCGCACTGCAGAAATACTGTTGAATCAACTAAATTTATTGAAATAGACAGGTGCAAATTGAGGAGTGAAGGCGTACCCAAATTGACTAAATATTTGCTGATCGGTTCCACCAAAGCTTATAGTGGCAAGTCCGCGATCGCCCTAGGGATGGCACTCGGACTCCGAGCCAAAGGAGTGGACATCGCCTACGGCAAACCTCTGGGAACTTGTTTTAGCTCCGAGGGAGTTGGGGCCGGGGAGGAAGACGTGCGGTTCGCGGTAGAGACGCTGAAGCTCTCAGCAATCCAGATGCCGTCCACACTTGTGTATTTGGACGAAGAGACAGTTAACAAGCGTTTGCGGGGAGAAGACAAGACAGATTACCGCTCCTGTCTAGCGGGATATTTGCAAGATCCCAGGGGAGACTTGGTGCTGTTAGAAGGCCCCGCTAATTTGGAGGAAGGCAGTCTGTTCGATTTGTCTTTGCCTCAACTGGCTGAGGCAGTTGATGCCTCTGTGCTGCTGGTAGCGCGCCCGATCGATCTGTATGTAGATGATTTGCTGTCGGCTAAGCGGCGTTTGGGTTCGCGGTTGCTCGGCGTCGTGCTCAACGACGTTCCCTCGGACAAACTCGAATCAGTAACGGCGACTGTGCGGCCTTTTCTGGAGGCTGCGGGTATTCCTGTTTTGGGAATGCTGCCGAGAAGCGCTTTGCTGCGCAGTGTCAGCGTCAAAGAATTGGTGCACCAATTGAAAGCAGACGTGCTCTGCCGTCGAGACCGTTTGGACTTGATGGTGGAAACTTTGACAATTGGCGCGATGAATGTTAGTTCTGCTTTGAAGTATTTCCGCAAAGCGAGAAATATGGCGGTGGTGACGGGGGGCGATCGCACGGACATTCAGCTAGCGGCTCTGGAGAGCTCGACTCAGTGCTTAATTCTGACAGGCCACTTGCCTCCTTCTCCCCTAGTGATCGGCAGGGCAGAAGAAATGGAAATTCCAGTTTTGTCAGTGGATTTGGATACCTTAGCCACGGTGGAAATTATCGACAGCACCTTTGGCAACGTGCGCCTGCACGAACAAATCAAGGTGGAATGCGTTACTCAGCTAATGGCAGAACACTTTGACCTTGAGGGCATGATGGCATCGTTGGGCTGGGGCGATCGAGTCGATTAACAAGGCAGCCGGATCTGAAGGTATTCGGCAGCCGGAGCTGAAGAAAGAAGGTATTCGGCAGAGAAAAATTTTTGTTTAAATAAATAAAAAGCCACAATTCTTAAATTCTCAATTTTTTTTGAATTAGACCTTCAGCTCCGGCTGCCGAATGCTTTCAGACATTCTGCCTTCTGGCTTCCTCCCATCTCCTCATCCTTTAGTGAGATATCGTAAATCAGCAATTCTTAACTTCTTTTTGGTAGCAATTGCTAGTGAGTCTGCTAAAATCCACAACGTAGTTTTATTTAATTTAATAAATTCTTTGAGTCAATCAATTGAGCTACCCAGAGTAGATGATTTTTTACAAGAACTTGCGGCGATCCAGCAAACCAGCTCCAAGCGGATTGCTCTTTTGGGTTCTCGCCACGTTCCTATTACCCACCAGCAGCTAATTGAGATGCTGAGCTACGCCATAGTTCTGGGAGGCAATCAGCTCATCACTTCTGGCGCTACAGGCACCAATTCAGCCGCAATTCGGGGGGCAATGCGAGCAGATCCTAATCTGCTGACGGTGATTTTGCCGCAAAGCATGAGCCGCCAGCCCCGGGAGTCTCGCGACCAGCTCGAACAAGTGATACATTTGGTAGAAAATCCCAAAAATGACAGTTTGTCTCTCCCTGAAGCAAGCGCCATGTGCAATCAGGAGATTATTTCTCGCTGCCAGCAACTGATCTGTTTTGCTTTTCACGAAAGCCACACTTTACTGAAAACTTGCCAGGATGCGGAGGAACAGCGCAAGGTGGTTACTCTGTTCTATTTTGATTGAACTGCGAGGCGGATGATGCTGTTG
Source organism: Microcoleus sp. F4-D5 (assembly GCF_036704885.1). Classification (NCBI taxonomy): domain Bacteria; kingdom Bacillati; phylum Cyanobacteriota; class Cyanophyceae; order Oscillatoriales; family Microcoleaceae; genus Microcoleus; species Microcoleus sp. F4-D5. The sequence continues at coordinate 2,670 of NZ_JAUBSX010000129.1, forward strand.
GGATTGCCTGTGTCGGTTATTCTGCTTGATTGTATTGCTGCTGCTGCTGCGCTGGTTTACGCACCGTTTTTGGTGGTTGCGTTCGCCCGCTTGCAGCTAGGCTACGACCAAGCAGCCCCCCGCGCTATGTTTGATAGGTTGCCTGCTTACGCTCAGCGGGCAACTTGGGCTCATCAAAATTCGTTTGAGACGTTTATGCTGTTTTCAGCGGCGGCTTTGATGGCTTTTGTGACGGGGGTAGATTTAGAGGCGGCGGGCTGGGCTGCGATTGCTTTTACGATCGCCCGGTTCTTGTTTTCGGTTTTCTATATTCTGAATGTGCCGCTGGGGCGATCGCTGATGTTTGCGATTAGTTCTTCTTGCACAGCTACTTTATTCTATTTCAGTTTAATGGCTGTTAATGGCTAATTATTATTAGTCACTGGTCATTAGTCATTAGTCATTAGTTAAGAGATACTTAATTAATGACTAATTACCAACTACCAATTACCCATTACCAGCTACCAATTACCCATTACCAATTACTAATTTATGGCTGCTAGTTATTCATTTGATGTTGTCAGCGAGTTCGACCGGCAAGAATTAGTTAACGCTGTTGACCAAACTGTGCGGGAAATTCAAAGTCGGTACGATTTGAAAGATACCAAAACTACCGTGGAATTGGGTGCAGAATCAATTACTGTCAATACGGACAGCGAATTTACTCTCGATGCAATTCACACTGTTTTGCAAACTAAAGCCGCCAAGCGGAATTTATCTTTGAAAATTTTTGATTACGGCAAAGTTGAACCGGCTAGCGGCAGTCGCGTGCGTCAAGAAATTAAACTTAAAAAAGGGCTCACTCAAGAAATCGCGAAACAGATTACTAAGTTAATCCGCGATGAATTCAAAAAGATTCAAGGTTCGATTCAAGGCGATGCCGTGCGGGTTTCTGCTAAGGATAAGGATGATTTGCAGTTGGTGATTCAACGCTTGAAGCAAGAAGACTATCCCGTGGCTTTGCAGTTTACAAATTACCGCTAGATTTGATAGTTTCTCGGGACTTCAGTCCTCATACGCGGTGACGAATAAGGACTAAAGTCCTGACAACAAACAAGTTTTTATCGACTTAATATTAAATATCTAAACCCGTGACTGTTAACTCGGGAGGATGTTCGACAACAAACTGGTAATATAATTCTTGCTTTGCTTGCGGCTGCAGAGACATTATCCATTCTAGCACTCCCATTTCACCTGCTACTATCTTCGGATTAGTGAGAGTCGATCGCACTTTGATTTGCTCATTGCGGCTGACTGGCAATTGCTCTTTTAGTGTCAGGTGTACCTGCACCTGCTGCAAGTTTGTCACATTTAAGCGATAAGCGTAACTCGTGCGCCGCTGCTGACCGATAAGTTTTTTATCTACTTGTCTTTCTACTAATTCCCGCTCTATTTTTAGCCCTTCATCTATTCCTAAATTCAGTTTAAATTCTTCACCAGGCGAAACATTATCCAATTTTACGGTACCAACAAAAGTGTTGTCCCGAAAGATATTTGCTTTACCGGGCAGCAGAGTTGCACCTGTCAGCGGATTTACAACAACTGCTTGCAAATAGGCAAAACTGACTAATCGCGGGACGGCTATATATTCTGGTTTAAACGGATAATTTTCGCTAAAAATCGTCACTTTGTGCGGTGTACCGTCGCTGGGAATCTTGGTATTTCCCCCTACTTGAAATGAGACGGTGCCGCCTTCTCTGGATACTTGGGCTGTGACTGTTTCAGCTTCTGTGGGTTGGGATGCTGTGTCGATTGTACTGCCTGCAGAGCCAAAGCGCATCCCCCCTTCAAATACGTCTACTATATCTCCATCAGAATCTGATAAAATTTGACTAGAGCGCGGTATTGACTCGGTATTTCGGTATCTGGCTGTAGAGTGTAAAGTATCGATAAACCAGGGTTCGAGTTTTGGGGGCAAAGTTCCCATTCCGGGTTTTGCTGTAGATAAAGTCAGCGCTACTCCAGTCCAATCTTCGCCTGTATTTTGATTGACTTCGGCTAGGTAATTGAGATTAATTTGGTTGTTGGTAGTGTTGACTCGCAAGTCGTAAAGGGGAGTCCAACGGGCTCGCATGACTACATAGGAAACTTCTAGTTCAAAATTGCCGCTGCCGCTGGGTTCTACGGCGACAATGATGTTAAAAGTTTGCTGGGAATGGGGAGTTTGTACTTGCCACAACTGCTGGCGCAAAGCTTCTATTTGCTTGTCTAATTCGCGCTGCTGTCTTTCGTATTGAGCGATCGCGCTTACATATTTTAGGTAATTGGTTCCTAAAAAGTTGAGCAATTTACCAGTTTCGTTTAAACCTACTTGCTGTTTTGCGATGCTACTGGAAAAGAAACCGACGCTTTTTTCGCTCAAACCTTCCACAAATTTAAGCTGAATTTTTCGGGCGGTTATTTTGTCATTAATTGCCCGTTTTTGAGTTTCTAATTCTTGGATTTGTTGGGTTAATTCGGCAGTGCGATCGCCCACTGGTTCGCTGCTAAACACTGTTTCGGTTCGCACTCCCAGCAATCGCACTGCAACTGTACCCGCACCGGTAGCCCTGACAGACTCTGTGTCGATTGTTGCGGGGAGAGAGGCGATCGCCAATTCTCGTTCGTTTCCCGTCAAAGCGACTGTACCGCGCCGCGTCACCAAAGCGCGATCGGTATAGACAGTAACTTGTGATATGCTACTATCTAGTGTTTTGATGGTATCAGAATTAAGGATTTCTGAGTCAGTCATTGCCAGTTGCTCCTATTTAATAACCGTTTAGTCGATCGAGCATTGTTCAAAGTAGTTTATCGATCAATTTTCCCGATCGCCCATTCCTCTAGAAAACTCTTCAAGCGCATCCAAAGGCGAAGCAAACAAAATGCAGCGTTTAAGCAAAGACAAGTCTAACTCAGGCAGGAGTTCGCTGCTAGTAATGCGATCGTAACCTTCCTCTCGCAGATGGTAAAGCTCTAAAGTGCCATCTTCCCAAAACCAGACTTCCGGGACTCCCATCAGTCGGTATTTCTGAAGTTTAATCGGACTACCGCTAGTGATAACAATTTCAATACATAAATCTGGAACATCTTTAATAGTTCCGAAACAATAAGACAAATCTGCCTGATACTCGACTTGCTCTTCGACAATCTGACTGTAAGTACCGCTGGGAAAAAATACAATTCTTCTGAGCAAAAAATACTGTCCCATTAGCAAGCCCATCAAACACCTAATCGCTTCATGCAACCTTCCAGTACCCACAATTTCTAAAACTCCATCACAATAAAATAAGCGTACATTCGGTACGTCTTCAAAGCCAGCTTGAATTGCCTTGAATTGATGCCATGTCAAACCGCGCCAAGTGAAACGCTGTTCGGCTGCCGGAGAAGTTGTTGGATTGTCTATAGTTTGAACCATGACTGTCCTGTTGATGTTCAAAAGGGTAGCGCGGGATGGGCGGGTTTACCAGATAATTAGTTTGAGGAATTGATAATTGGTAAAACCCGCCCCTACGGTTAATTTTAGCTCAGCGGCTCGATTCCTGCCAAATCCAAAATTTGAGGAATTAAATCTTCTCGTTTGACGGCCATCATGTGAACTCCTTGACAAATCTGCCGCGCTAGCTTGACTTGTTCAGCAGCAATTTTTATGCCTTCCTGCAGTGGTTCTGGAGCTTTAGCCAGACGGTCGATCGTCTCTTGCGGAATGTGAACTCCCGGCACGTATTTTTTAATAAATTCAGCATTTTTAGCTGATTTAAACAGAAAGATTCCTGCTAAAATTGGTTTGTTGCAGCCAGCAGCAATATTGTGCATAAACTTATCTAAAAGTTCAAAGTCTGTAATTAATTGACTTTGAAAAAATTGCGCTCCAGCCTCTAATTTTTTCTCAAATCGACTTTGCAAACCAGACCAACTGGGGCATTGCGGATCGACGGCAGCACCGACAAATAAATCGGTAACTCCGTCTGTTAAAGGTTTGTCATTCCAGTCTTGGCCGCCGTTCATTTTTTGAATGACTTGCAACAGCCGAACTGATTCCAAATCGAATACACTTTTTGCTTTAGGATGGTCGCCCGCTTTGACGGGATCGCCTGTAAGTGCCAAGATATTCTTAATGCCTAAAGCGTGGGCTCCCATGAGATCGGCTTGCAGGCCAATTTGATTGCGATCGCGACAAGCAACTTGACAAATTGGCTCAATTCCGTGCTGCACTAAAATCGCCGAAACTGCTAGGGGGCACATTCGCAACACTGCGCGACTCCCGTCGGTGATATTAATGGCGTGCACTCTATTTTTTAGGCGTTGGGCCATTTGAATAGTGTGAGTCATATCGCCACCTTTTGGCGGGGCAACTTCGGCGGTAATTATAAATTCTCCGGGGGTGGTGCAGGCTGTGCGAAAACGGTTCATGATTATTTGTCTGTTATTGGTTATTTGTTATTTTACAGTTTACAGTTGACAGTTGGGAGTTGTTAGCGGGCAGTTGGCAGTTGTTATTCTTAACCAGTAACCAATAACAACTCACAACTAACAACTAAACAGGTAAAGAATAACCGAAAGCTGTCTTAACCTTAGTTAGAGTTTGATTGGCAATAGCTTCTGCTTGTTCTCTTCCGCGACGCAGTACAGACTCTAAATATCCCCGATCGTCCATTATTTCCTTGTATTTATCCTGAATTGGTTTCAGCGCATTAACTGTAGTCTCTGTCAGCAAGGGTTTAAATTCTCCCCAACCCATATTTTCACACTCCGCTGCTACTTCTTCCTTAGATTTGCCCGAAAGCAGGAGATAAAGTGTCAGCAAATTTCTAGCTTCGGGGCGATCGGGGTCGTCAAAAGTCAAACCCCGCACGGCATCTGTTTTGCAGCGCTTGATTTTTTTGGCGATCGTATCTGGCGAATCCAATAAATTAATTCGACTTTGTTCGGAAGGGTCAGATTTCGACATTTTGCGCGTGCCATCTGTCAAACTCATCACCCTCGCACCGTCAGTCCGAATTAAGGGTTCGGGAAGTTTCAAGACTGGCTTTTCGGGTGTGCCGAATTGGTGATTTAATCTGATCACAATATCGCGGGTGAGTTCCAAATGCTGTTTTTGGTCTTCTCCCACTGGCACTTTGTCGGCATCGTAAAGCAAAATGTCTGCTGCCATTAACACGGGATAATTTAGCAAACCGGCGTTGACATTTTCGCCTTGTTTAACTGCTTTTTCTTTAAACTGAATCATATCTTCGAGCCAGTTAATCGGCGTAATGCAGTTGAGCAGCCATGCTAGTTCTGTGTGCGCCGAGACGTGGGATTGCACGAAAATAGTAGAATATTCTAAATCGATGCCGCAAGCTAAATACAGTGCGGCGATCGTGTAAGTGTCGGAGGCTAGAGTTGCTGGATTGTGCGGTGCGGTAATTGCGTGCAAATCGACTACGCAGAAATAATTTTCGTACTGACTTTGACCTTCTACCCAGTTGCGAATGGCACCGAGATAATTGCCGAGGTGAAGATTGCCGGTTGGCTGAACTCCTGAAAGAACGCGCTGTTTGCCCATGAGGAAAGAATAGAATTGAACTCACATTTCTATATTGACACGTTATTTCAATTTCAGAGCCTCTTCGTTAAAATTTACAAAAAATTCGGGTAATTCGGGAATATCTATCGCTTCGGCGCAGGGACGATCCTGCCAAATAACGGCTCTTTTTACTTGGAATACTGGTATACAGATTGGAAATTTGAGGTGGGAGATTTGAGATGGGCAATTGCAGTTACCGCCTTGATGACCGAGAATTTCAAAAGTGGTACAAGCCACCCGATTTATCCGTGGAATCAATCCAAAATCGCAAATCGAAAATCCTCAAGAAAGAGCATTTATCTCGCGCCAGTCAATCTAAAATCTAAAATCTAAAATCGCGCAATCGATTGACTGGCGCGATTTAAACCCCTTATTATCAAACAAAGTCCGCCTTCGCGGACTTAAGATGATTAATTAGAAAGGTTGAGATTTTTACCCAATTTCAGCGGGTTGCAAAATCTCATTTACGGGTTTTCCTTGTTTTAATTCCACCCATTTAGACTCAACGGGTTCATAAGCGCAATAACATACCACGATGCCCAGGTTTGTGTCGCTAGATGAGAAGTTGTGGATGCTTTTAACAATCCAATTACTATCTCGACCGTGGGTAATTCCGTTGCCCGGATCTTCGAGGTTTTCATATTCTCGCACGCGATCGCCAATTTGAGGCAATTTCCCCGAAAAATCCCACTCTGTTGCTAAAATGTCAGTCAAACCACCGATCGGTAGTAGCTGACGTTCTTCCCAGCCATGCGCTGAGAGTGATTCTGTTTTAAAAACTATCCAAGTTTCATTCATCGTCGGTATCTCCAAAACGACTGTCTTCAAAAGAGGTTTGTTCGCCATAAAACACGCAATTAACCTTGAGAGTGCGATCGCTTGTACGTTCGATACGCTTCAACCTCCATCTGTACTTGCGCCCCATATCCCAGCACTTATTTGGGTCAGTTGCGCCGTGCTGGTTTTCTAGTTATGACGGTTCTTGTTCTGGTAAATTTGTCACTGTTTTAAATACTAGACACCTGTTTATCTATTAGCTAGTGCCTCCTTTTCCGGCTCTATCTTGCTCGATGAGCGGGTTTTGGTTTGGGTTACTGTTCCGCTTTCCTTGAACTGCGGCTGTCACAATTCGCTCTACAAGATTGCTCATAGTGCGTCCTTCCTCCTTAGCCCATACCGTTAAGTCGTCTCTAATATCCTCATCCAAAACGAAATTAATTCTAGGTCGCCTGTACTTCCCCATTGGTTGCGAGTTGGTTAGTGGTTAGTTACCAGCTTAGGACGTTAGATTAACTTTTGGCTTTGTGGATTAAGATAGTTGACAGTGGCATCTACTACAATCTACAGTATACCTACGATCGCCAAATGTCAAACAAAGAACAAATATAAAGTAAGGTGCGTCAGTCGGTAAAATCCAAATTTTTCAGACTAACCTCAAGACTGACGCACTATACAGGCTAATGCCCAATGACTGTTGACTCATTACCAATCTGTCAGCAACCTTGCTTTCCGCAAAACAAATGTCAGAACAGTTTCTTCGCCGGTAATAATATCGGCCCTGCCCTCCATTCCCGATTGAATCGAATACTGGCGGGGGACATTAGCCTGGGAGTTTCCAAAGAATTGGCCGTTGGCGGATTTGAGTTTTGTTAAATAAGTTTGTTCTGGCTTAATGGCTACTTCGTAATAAGCTGTACCTAAATTATTAGCGGGATTTTGAGGCGCGATCGCATCTGGGGCGATTTCGCTGACAGTTCCTTTTAATGTGCCGTAATCGGGGAAAGGCAAAGCCGAAATCCTGATCTGTACTGGTTGGCCGATTTGGATGCGGGCGATATCTTGGGATGCCACCTTGGCTTTGACTACCAGGGGTACGTCGCTGGGGACGATTTGGGCGATCGCGCTGCCGGCTTGTACGGTTTGACCAGTATTTCGTACTTCCAATCTGAGAATTGTACCATCTGCAGGCGTGCGGATCACGCTATTTTCGAGTTTTAAGTCAATTTGATTTAGTTGTTTTTTAGCTTGAATTAATTGTTGTTGAATGGACGATTGCTTGACTAGCAAAACCCGCCGACTTCTGCCCAGTCTTTCGGCGACATCCGGTAGCGAGGTGGCGAATTTTACTAAAGCTGATTCGATTAATTCCTGTTGGGCGGAACTTTCACTTTGGATGGTTTTAAATTGGGCGCTGGCCAAAATTTGATTTTCTAAGTCGCGCAGTTGCTGGTTGATTTGCTGTGCTGCTGTTTGAGACTGATTAATTATTTCTTCCAACTGTTTTTTTTGAGCGCCCAAACGCGAAGCGTCTACAACTGCGATCGCATCTCCTTCTTTTACTGTCTGATTCTCGCTGACAGCAATGCTTTCGACGGTTCCTTCGGTTGCTGCTTGCACGACGCGCACTTCTCCGGCCGGACGGACGATCGCGTCTGCTTTGACTGTAGCGCTGTATTTGGTGACGCTAGCAAGGGCGATCGCCCCGCCAAAGGTCGCCACCATCAAAATGCCCCCCAAAGTCGTCCAGCGGCTGACAGGGGGCAAAAACTGGTCGTTATCAAAGGTTTCAGCGGGTGTGGTTTCGGGAGTGAGAGACATGGCGGCTGGGGGAGAGGGGAATAGTTTGGAGTTTGGAGTTTTGAGTTGGGGGAGAGGGAGAGATAGCTGATTTGTTTTGTCACTTTTACTCTCACCTTTCCGGAAACAAAGAATAGATTTAGAAGTCTAAATCAAAATTCACAGGGTAAAGGTAAAAATCCGCACAGCTTTGCCGTTCCCACCCACAAACTTCGCCAAATATCAAGAGGAGTGAAGCCAGAGGGAGACTGTGATGAAAATACGGCGTTTCTGCCACGAGTTTTGGCACTGTTACCGGGTTTTCCTGTATGCGTAGGTAGTAAGTAAGTACATAGGTATTAAGAGGAGTTATTTATGTCAGAAAATCAACAAGGTTCACTCTTCATCGAACTCACCGATCGAGAATCTACTACTGTCAGCGGTGGCAGCATTACCAGCGGTAACAGCAGCGGCGGTAACAGAAGCAGCGATGACCTGAATATGCTGTTTTTCCTGCCGCAGCCGAACCAGCTTTATCTGTACGATCCGAACAGCCATCGCCCTTACAAAACCCTAGTGGTTTAGATAGCTGAGTCAGGTTGTGCGATCGAGTAAATTTTCAAAATTTATCCGTAGTATTCCGGAAGCATCACAGCCCTACCAGAAGTATTAGTCAGTATTTACACGAAGCTCTAGAAATTCGATAAGATTTCTAGTTTCTCTTCAATTTTATTAAGTTAAACGGAGTCAAATCATGAAAGAAACAAAGGACAATTCACTGTTTGCTGAACTTACATCTGAAGAATCAGCTAGCGTCAACGGCGGTCACTATTATGCCAATTATAGCGACAACTGTTACCGTACTCAGCGGCGCAGTTGGGTCGTGTACCGCCGGAATTGCGACGGTTCATACAGAAGAGTAGTCCGCTACGCCTACTACTAAAGTTTAGTGATGTCAATTCAGCTCGATTTATTGATGTGAATTAATAAAGCACCCATAAGTTTATGGGTGCTTTGTTATATCGATTGCGTCAGTCATACAGCATAAATTTCTGAACTTTCGGGGTCTGCTGAAATTTTACTGAATTAGGGTTTGCAAGTTTTAAAGCATCTTTCAAATCCTGATATTTTTTAGATTTATTAGTCTACCTAACTAATAAGCTGAAAGCGAATTAATCTCGACCGGCACTAATCTATAAACCGAGAACAGCTATTGATATCACATCCGGTAAGCTGTTGTACCTTTAAATAGGGTATAATAAAAATTAAGTTTAGTCAATCTCTACAAAAATGCCAGCCAAAAACC
>NZ_JAUBSX010000130.1:0-11660 GCF_036704885.1 Microcoleus sp. F4-D5
CATTGGTTTTCTCACAGGATGGTCTTGGATCTTACATTCTTTATCTCTAGCACATCTTTAGAAAAATGGTATTAGGATTGATTGCTAGGGCTTGAGAAAACGAGCGAATAGCGGGAGCTGATTTTTTCTGTGACATGAGAGCAGCACCCAGAATATCGTAGGCTACAGCGCAATCCGGTTTGATGATGATGGCTTGATGGCAAAGTGCGATCGCTTCTGCAAACTTCCCCTGAGTAAAATATACAGCAGCTTGGCGGTTGAGCGCTGAAATATCCTTGCGGGCGATCGCTGCTGCATCCGAATTGCTGTTAGAATAGGAGTCTCGATCGCTGGTGCTGTTCATCTGTAAAAAATGGAAACTTCGGTAGTAATTTTAGAAAATATACCAGTCAATACTACCGATGTAAACAGCAGCGCGATTCCCTACGGGATAGCTACGCTTCACGCACTTTTTCACCCAACAGCCACCTTAACCGCACCCCCAACCAACTGCTCGTAATCCGCCAACAACCACGGAGGCAAACAAGTATTCGCATCTTGAACCCGCAACTGTCCAGGGCGACAATACAGCATCGCCGCCAATAAATTATTCACAGCTTTAGGCGCTCCAAACCCTTTACTCAACTCAACAACCAACGAGTTAAAAAACTCGCGATCGCTCTCATTCAGTGCCTCGTTAATAAACCCGCTGCCCAGCATTGCTTTGTAACCCTTGCCAAAATCGCTCCGGTACAAAACTTCTACTTGTTCGCCGGAAACGCTCAGCCACAAATCGGCAATTTGCTTGCGAATTTGGCGCAAATCTGCTATTACCAATTCAGCAGTCGGGTCAATTTCATAGAGATTAACAGCAGCAGTTAATTGATTGAGAAACTGCGGCAGATAATCTTGTTTGATAAGTGTTGGTTCTGTTGACTCCAATGCGTTCTCAAACACCTTTTCGTAATCTTCTAGCAACCACTGCGGCAAGCGGGTGCGAGCATCGGGAACCCGCATTTTTCCCGGCACAAAATACAGCATCGCCCCCAGCAGACCATTGATAGCTTGAGGATGCACCAACCCTTTGCTAATTTCGGTCAATTGCTGCAAAAAGTTTTGTTCGGCTTCAGTCATTGCTTCTGCTTGCAAGCCGCAGCTAAGTAGTGCTTGATATCCCTTGCGAACTTCTCCTTTGTAAACAGTTTTCAATTGTTCGGAGGGAACAGTCAGCCAAAAATCAGCCAGTTGCTTTCGGATTTGCCGGAGTTCCAAAACTACCGATTCGTCAGACGGATCGATGCGGTAAAGATTGACGCATCCTAACAGTTGATTCGCAAATTGCGGGGATTGAATGTATTGAGCTAGCAAGTCAGAACTTGACTCAGACTTGACGGTGGCATCAGTCTCAAAAAATTGTTCGTAATCGCCAATTAACCAGTGCGGCAAACGGTTGCGAGCGTCGGGAATTCGCATGGTTCCCGGTGGGAAATACAGCATTGCCGCCAGCAAGGCGTTGACAGCTTTGGGGTGAACTAATCCTTTGCTAATCTGCGTTAATTGGCGCAAAAATATTTGTTCGCTTTCCATCATCGGTTGACGTTGGAAGCCACTGGAAAGCATTATTTGATAGCTTTTGCCGGGGTCGGTTTTGTAGGAAGTTTCTAGGTTTTCGGCGGGAATGTTCAGCCAAAAATCAGCGATTTGTTTCCGGATTTGACGCAGTTCAGATATTGCTGAGATGTTTGATGAGTTTCTTTGGTAAAGCTTGACGGCATTCGAGAGGCGATCGAAAAAATCTATCGGTTCGGGAGTTGTATCTTGTAAGCTGCGGGATACTTCCAGGTGGCTGGTTTGCCATTTGCCAAAGAGTTCTTGGAATAATTTGCCGATCGCCCCAGAGTATGCAACACTGTCAAAACAGCGCGGATTGCCTTGCATTTTTTCCTGAATTTGCTGCCGTTTTTGCTGCCGCAATTGCTGGTTAGTGCCGAGGGTAACAGCTAGCTGAATGTAAGATGCTTCGTCATACGCAATTAAATCAGACATTTGCAGTTCCCGCAGCATCGCCGAACCTTGGCGGAACCGCAAAGCATTTCCTTCTACAACCACCACCGGCAATCCTACTTGCAAAGGATCGATTAACGATGTTGCCCCAGCGTAAGGATAGGAATCGAGATAAACATCTGCTAGCTGCAAAAATTCTTTGACATCCGCGCGGCTTGGCAGTTGTTTTACGAACCGCAAGCGGTTGTTATTCACGCCGTATTTAGCGCAGACAGCATTCAGATTGTTGACAAAAGGTGTGGCAGGATAGGTGCGAGTCCAAGCGGGGCCGAAGGGATATAAAATCAAGATTGAATCGGGTACAGCAGCTAGAATTTTTACCCAACTCTCCCTCAACTCCGGCAGAATTTTGTAGAAGTTGGCGCCGGAGATAAAAACGGTTGTATTGTCGGAAATTCCCAGACTTTGGCGGGTAGGTTTGACTGTAGCTACTTCCGATTCTGTTGGGTATTTGAAACAAAAACCGCTGCCTTGGAGAACAGCCAACTGTTCGCGATATTGTTCTTCATAACTAGCATCCGGTGCGGTAAATTGACCTGCGATGTAGTAATCCATGTGGCGGATGCCGGTAGTTGTCGGGGAACAAAAAGATGTAGTTTGTACCCGGGCTAAACGGTGCATTGCTAGCGATCCAACTGGTTTGTTGATAGCTGTTAAATTCGTACCGAAAAATAGGATATCTAAGTCGTCGGCGCGGATTGTTTGCACTTGCGATGCAAAGTCTTTTGGAAGTGCAACCAGTTTGTCAGCGCGACTTTGACAGTATTGTTCTAATTGGTGGCCGCTGGTGTTGAGCGCGTACAGGTAAATCTCGAACTCGTTGCGGTTTAAATGCTCGAAAACCGGGATGGTAGCGAAGGTTTCGGTTTGCGGCGCGAAATGGTCGCTGATGATGCCGAGGCGGATTTTTGTCCGATTTGGCGATCGCGCCGGGAAGATACAATCAATTGAACAGCCGCGATTTTTGAGTGCAAACTCGATAATTTCCGCCCGTTTGGTGTAAATATCGCGCAGGTTTGCCGTGGTAAAATAAAGCGGGATAAAGTTAGCAATTTGCGCGAACAACAAAGCAATATTCTGCCAAAGTGGCGAATCTGCATTCTTAAACAAATTAGTATGTAAGTAATCAATCCATCCTTGGGTAAATTGATAGTAACTCTCTGCTTCTCCTCGGGTTTGAAATATGTTCGGACAAGTAAACATGAATTTGATATATTCGTTGGCGAACCAATTAGGCACTGTAGCGCGATCGTACTTGACCGGCAATTGGTGGGCCCGACGGTACAGCATGGCTGCGAGCAGGTAATTGATGGCTTTTGGCTCGTTAAATCCTTTCGCCACATTGGCGGCTAATTCGCTCACCAAAGTCTCTTCTGTATCGGTTAGCGCTTCATCTCTAATCTCGCTAGCAAGCAGCGCTTGGTGCTGTTTGCCTGCATCGCCTGCAAAGGCACTTGCAACTTGTTCTGCTGGTAAATTAAGCCAGATAGCAGCAATTTGTTTTCGAGCTTGGCGGACATTTGCTAGTGCGGATAAATCGGTCGGATTTTTTTTGTATTCCTCGATAACGCTTGACAATAAGATTCGAGATTCCGGCGATTTAGCCGGGATTTGCTGTTGGCTGCCGCAGGCTTGAATCAACGCTGAACTAACTGTTTTTGCCATCTTTGACCAAGTAAATTTGCGGGATTGTCCAAGTCCGGCAGCAATTAACGAGTTGCGAATATCTGGCTTCTGTACGTCCAGCAACGCATTTGCCAGTGCATTAACATCATTTTCACCTACATATAGTGCTGCTTCGCCTGCTACTTCTGGAATCGAGCTATTGGGACAAGTGACGGCGGGACAACCGCAAGTCATTGCTTCCAATATTGGCAGTCCGAAACCTTCATACCTCGATGGAAATATCAGGGCGATCGCACCCGAGTAAGCCGCTCTTAATTCATCGTCGCCCAAATACAGCAGGTGGACGTTTACACCAGCAGTGTACGGTTGTAATGTAGGTTCTAGCGAAGGTTGACCGCTAGTACAAACAACATCAAATCCCGACTTGCTGCTGAGTTTCGATAAAGCTTGAAAAAAAGCGATCGTATTTTTATAACCGTTGAATCCCAATCTTTCTCCCACTATTAAAAAGTAGGGTTTTCCAATCCGGTGTGCAGTTTTAAATGCTTCTATTTCTGGTAGACTAGAAGGATAAAAATGTTTTTGAATGCCGCAGTGAGCGACAGTAATTGATGCGGGAGATATTTCGGGGAAAAACTTTACTAAGTCGCGGGCCGTGTTTTGGGAAATGGCGATGTAGGAAGATGCTTGGCGGATAGCATGATGTTTTTCTCGCCACATGGGATTATTGAGGTCGCCTCCGGTAACTTCGGGTATCATATCGTAGGCGACAAATGCCGATCGCGTCGAAATCGGTGTTGTATAGTAGGTAGAAACAAATAAATCTGCATTTTCTCGATCGCACATTTGCTGCAACATTTGTCTGTCAGCATCAGTTTTGTTGTAATCGTAAACCGGAATCGAGCGATATTGAATGCCGGCAATCTTCGGTACTGTGCCTGCGCGATCCAGCATTACTATATTCTCAGCAAAACCGCTTTTTACCCATTCTTCCATCAAAGACTGCCAAACGCGAGCAATCCCGCTTTTTTGCTGGATTTGAAAAAATATGCCGTCAATAACTATTTTCATGATTGGTGAATTTCCTGTAAAATTACGATAAAGCAGTTCGATAAGCAGCGATAGTTTCGTCAGTGCACCTTTGCCAGCTAAAAAGTTTAGCTTGTGCCAAGGATTTTAAAGACATACTTTCTCGCAGCGATGATTTGTTGTAGATTTCCAGCATACTATCACAAAGTCCGTCCGCATCTTTTGGATCTACCATAATTCCCGCTTCCCCAACTACTTCTGGCAGCGAAGATGTATTTGAGGTAATCACCGGTACTCCGCACTGCATCGCTTCCAGAGGCGGCAAACCAAAACCTTCGTAAAAAGAAGGATATACAAAAGCTAAAGCACCGCTGTAAAGAGCTGCCAAATCAGATTCCGGCACGTATCCAGTAAAAATTATCCGCTCTTTCAATAAACCCTGCTTGGAAACTTCTGCCATAATTTTGTCGTATTTCCACCCCGGAGTCCCCACTAACACCAGATACAAATCTTTGATTTTTTGTTCCTGAATCAGTTGAGCAAAACAGCGGATAGCGTGGTCTATATTTTTCCGAGGTTCTAGCGTACCCAAACTCAAAATGTAACCCGCATCAGGAATCCCGTATTTGCTGCGAATCGAGGCAATCTTTGCAGCATCGCGACAAGGATAAAATACACTCGGTTCCGCAGCTAAGTGAGTGACAACAACTCTCGATTCGTCAATTTTTAGATAGTTGCAAAGATCATTCTTAGTTGAATGCGATATGCAAATTACCCAATCCTTTTGAGAGATGCTGGCTAAGGTTTTTTTGTAAAGTAAAGGGATTTGCTCGCTCAGCAGAAACTGCGGGTACAAAACAGGAATCAAGTCATAGATAGTCAAAAAAATCTGAGCTTTACTTGTTTGCTTTGCCGAAACAGGGATTTCATCGTAGGGCGAGTGAAAAATATCTGCTGAATCTAAATTATTAGCATCTACCGGAACAAAGGAACCGCCCATGATTTGAACGGCATTTTGTAAATTGTTCTTCAAATGGTCAAAAACAGCTTTTTCCGCGACAGCATTGCCCGCATCATTTGCTTGAATTTGAAGACCCAGCATATTGTAAACATCGAGTAGCTGCCTGTAAAAAACCCTGGCAAAGCTCGAATGCAGCAGTGGAATACCCGCTAATTTTGGATTGGTTTCCAGATAATCGAAACTCGCATCCAACAAATGCAAATACTGACTGACACAAAATAACAAATCGCATTCTTTCGAGTTTGCCAAATTCTCAGCAATACTTTCAACAACTCTAAAAATGCCGGTTCTAGCGCGCTGGTGCAGGTGTCCCTGTCCGAGGACAGAGATATCGTAAATAACTTTAATTTGATGCTCCCGTGCAATTGACATACTCGGTTAACTCGCTTCGTACACTTACAGGACTTACGCACTCAAGGGCGGTGGTAAAAGGGTTTGAGATTCTTCGCAACACTTGCGAATGACAGACAGGAATTACGCCGTCAACCTGCTGGGATTTCTCAACCAGACAAAGCTTTTTTGTAAGCAGCAATTGTCTCCTGAGTGCACCTTTCCCAGCTAAACTTTTTCGCTTGTGCTAGCGACTTTAAAGACATTTCTTGCCGCAAAGCAGGTGTACTGTACAGTTTGAGAATGCTGTGGCAAAGTCCGTCAGCATCTGCCGCATTGAGCATAATTCCCGCATCGCCGACTACTTCCGGAAGCGATGAATTATTCGAGGTGATGACAGGAATCCCGCACTGCATTGCTTCTAAAGGCGGCAAACCGAAACCTTCATACAGCGACGGGTAAATAAAAACCATCGCACCGCTGTAGATGGCGGCTAAATCTTCATCGGCTACATAGCCAGTTATAATGATACGGTCTTTTGAGAGACCGAAGTTAGCAATTTCTTGAAAGATTTTTTCGTACTCCCAACCTTTAGCGCCGACTAAAACTAAGTTGAGGTCTTTGATACCTTGTTGCTGCACGACTTTAGCGAAGCAGCGGATGACGTGTTCGAGGTTTTTTCGAGGTTCTAATGTGCTGACGCCCAAGATATACGGTGCGTCGGGAATGCCGTATTTATGCTTGACCGATGCAATATTTTCCGCATCATTGCAGCGGTAAAATAAAGCGGTATTTGCCGCTAGATGAGTTACAAACACTCTTTCCGGGTTGAGTTTGACGTGATTTAGCAAATCGTTTTTGGTGGCTTGAGATATGCAGAGAATGTAATCCTCTGCCGTTAAGCTGTTTAAAGATGCCTGCATTCTCTGGTAGTCGGCATCATTTTTACCGATAAATAACTGCGACAATACGATAGGAATCAAATCGTAAACAGTGGCAAATTTTTTGAGCTTTTTACACTCGCGTGCTTGGTGCGGAATGTGATAGAAGGTCGCGTGGAAAATATCGGCTTCGCTCAAGCTCTCCTGGTCGATTAAATGGCTGCGCTGCTTTGAAAGGCCTATCGAATTTGAAAGGTATTTTTTTAAGTGGTCTGTTAACAGTTTGGCTTGGGGTTCTTGGCTGTGTTCCGGGAAGATTTTTCCCCGGTTTTCTAGCATCTTGTAAAGCTCGATTAATTTGCTTTCAAAATTTATGAAAAAGCTGGAGTGAGCCAAAGGTATCCCCCGAAAACTTGGCTGAGTCTGCAAGTAATCCAGGCCAGTTTTCACGGCGTACCAAGAATGAGTCGCGCAAAAAGATAAATCGAACTGTTTCGAGGCAATTAAACCCGAGGCGATATTCTCTATGACTCGGGCAACACCGGTTCGAGAACGCGACTCGTAGTGTCCGTATCCCAGTACGGATATGTCATAAAAAATCTTGATAAACTCCTGCTGTTTTTCCCCAGCCGCATAGACTGGCGGGTAAGATTCTGCATATATTTCCTGCGGTTTGTGGATTATTAAAAGCAAGGAGGTTGCAATGTAACCGCCCAATTCTATTTTTAGGTGCGGTGCGAGGTGATTGTGAGGTTGTTTCATCGGCGTCAAATCGTATTTGCTATCGCCCATCCAGTAATCTGGAGGTTCTACGCGATATCCCTCGGCTGCTAGTTCGCCGATTAAACGCTCAATGTCTCTGTGTCTGAAGAAGACTAAATTGTGTGCGTTTACGGTTCCTGTATTTGACGAACAGTTGAACTCTGTTGTATGAATTGCCATACCGCCGGGCTTTAAGCATTTCAGAGATTCTTTGACAAATCTGAGTCCGTGTTCGATCGATCCTATATGCTCAAAGGCACAGGAAGACCAAATAAAATCGAACTCACCTTGCTTTAAGTCTTCAGGGATATTGTTCATGTCAACTTCCCGGAAGCTGACAAGTTTGTCAAAGGTTTCTGGCGGACAGATTTCTTTCTCGTTAAGAGCTTGTTTGCCGCGGCAAAGTTGGTCGCTTGTCGCCCAGTCTTCCTTGGCTTCGGGAATGTCGTAACTTTGGTCTGTGGCGACAATTTCGCACCCTAAAGAAGCGAATGCTGACGGTAGCGGTTCGTTACCAACCGCAAAACCCATGCCTTTTTTTCCGGCTTTGAGAAATCCTCTTTCGTTCAAAGCTTGAGACATGACAACCCACTCCCAATATTTGCGGTGAATCATTGTGGGAGCTTTGAGTTTGTCTATCCAATGCTGATAGTAATCTGTCTGAAAATCGCGGTTGACGCATAGTTTGCTTGTGACTCTTTTAAAGGCCTGCGGCTGCTTGTCGCCGATTGGGGGTTGAGTCAATGCCGATCGAGTTGCGGGAATTTTGGTAATATCTAGGACGGCGATCGCATTGGCAAAATTAAAAGGTAAATTGTATTGTGCGCTGACGAGTTCTTCGGGATTTGCTTGTACCCAAACAGAAGGCTGCGGCTGGGATTTGTCAACATTAACTAATTTTAAATAACTGGTGCTAACGGCATTTTTCGGAATATTGTATCGCTCGAATAATAGGTGCAAATACTCTTGACTGAACTGGATGTACCACCCCCTTTCGAGGAATCTGCCGAAGGGTACTGTAATCAGTGCTCTACCGTTATCTGACAGCAAATCGTAGACTTTGGCGATCGCCTTTAAAGGCCCTTGCCAATCATATTTTTCCAGATCTTCACCGTAAGCTTGACTCGGGTCAGAGCCTTGTCCTATGTGTTCTACTGTAGAGATGCAAATTATACCGCTATACTTCTCTTCTGGATCGACATCCATTAAATCAATTTTGTCTACTCCCACAGCAGTTTCGTATTTGTCGATAATTCTTCTAGCTTGAATTTCGGCAATATCTGTCGGGATCAGTTCGGGGTAATATTGCAGCACGTTACCCACTTCCAGCAGTCTGCTTTTATCCTGCAATCCGGCAAGAAAGTTGCAGGCTATGGGTATTTCTACCGCTCGCTCCGAGGGAGGATGGTTGTTGTGCTTGAGTCGGTTGTAGACCAGCCGTTGACCGTTGAAAATGAAAATATCTTGCGAATCTGACATTTTGAGTTTTCCTTGGGCTATTCGCGAGCGGTGAATTGCGATCGGTGCATCTTAATTTATACGTCACATTTTCGGTCAAAACAGGAGTTGCGTTTCAATGCCGCGTGGTGCAAAAAGCCTGCAACTGCGAACAAGTTAATTTCTCAGTCGATCGAGCGACAATCTCTTGACAAATTATGTTTTATAGTGTATGCGGAAATGCAACGATTAAGACAGCACCTTCATTTCCTGACGACGCCCAGGGCAGTTCGGTTTCCACGACCTCACCTCAGATCGCCACAGCAGGGCCGGGATTCCTCACCACACAAAAACAAGTTACAATTACGTTAAGATTGATGAACATAAATAAAAATTCCCAAATCACAGGGACTAAAAATTAGGAGGATCGACCTCGGTGAATAAACGGTGGAGAAACGCTGGCCTGTACGCACTGCTGGCTATTGTAGTCATTGCCTTAGCAACGGCTTTTTTTGACAAACAGCCCCCAAGCCGCGAAGTTTGGAAGTACAGTCAATTCATTCAGGAAGTCGAAGGCAAGAGAGTAGACAAAATAAATATCAGTTCTGACCGCAGCAAAGCCCTGGTCACAGCCCAGGACGGCAACAAGGTCATCGTCAACCTGCCGAACGACCCAGAACTGATCAACATCCTGACCAAAAATAACGTAGATATTTCAGTTCTGCCCCAAAGCGACGAAGGCTTCTGGGTAAAAGCCCTCAGCAGCCTGTTCTTCCCGATCTTGCTCTTGGTGGGACTGTTTTTCCTGGTGCGGCGCGCCCAAAACGGGCCCGGCAACCAAGCCATGAACTTCGGCAAATCCAAAGCTAGAGTCCAAATGGAGCCACAAACTCAGGTGACTTTCGGCGACGTGGCCGGCATCGAACAAGCCAAGCTAGAGCTCGCAGAAGTCGTGGACTTCCTGAAAAATGCAGACCGCTTCACCGCAGTCGGAGCAAAAATCCCCAAAGGCGTGCTGCTGGTGGGCCCTCCCGGAACAGGCAAAACCCTGCTGGCAAAAGCAGTGGCTGGAGAAGCAGGCGTTCCCTTCTTCTCGATTTCCGGTTCAGAATTTGTGGAAATGTTCGTGGGTGTCGGTGCTTCCCGCGTCCGCGACTTGTTTGAACAAGCTAAATCTAACGCTCCTTGTATCGTATTTATCGATGAAATTGACGCCGTAGGCCGCCAGCGGGGCGCTGGTTTGGGCGGTGGTAACGACGAACGGGAACAAACCCTGAACCAGTTGCTGACGGAAATGGACGGCTTTGAGGGCAATACTGGCATCATTTTGATTGCTGCCACGAACCGCCCCGATGTACTCGATGCGGCGCTGCTGCGTCCGGGTCGCTTCGATCGCCAAGTTGTAGTCGATCGCCCCGACTTCTCAGGCCGCCTAGAAATTCTCAACGTTCACGCACGCGGCAAAACTTTGTCGAAAGACGTGGACTTGGAAAAAATCGCCCGCCGGACACCCGGTTTCACAGGTGCGGATTTGTCCAACCTACTCAACGAAGCAGCAATTTTAGCCGCCCGCCGCAACTTGACCGAAGTCTCGATGGATGAAGTCAACGACGCGATCGACCGCGTGCTCGCAGGCCCGGAAAAGAAAGACCGCGTGATGAGCGAAAAGCGCAAAACCTTAGTAGCTTACCACGAAGCCGGTCACGCTTTAGTCGGCGCGCTGATGCCCGACTATGACCCCGTGCAGAAAATTAGCATTATCCCCCGCGGCCGCGCTGGCGGTTTGACTTGGTTCACACCCAGCGAAGATCGGATGGATTCTGGCTTGTATTCTCGGTCTTACTTGCAAAATCAAATGGCGGTAGCTTTGGGCGGCCGCATTGCTGAAGAAATTGTCTTCGGCGAAGAAGAGGTGACGACTGGGGCGTCGAACGACTTGCAGCAAGTGGCAAGAGTAGCGCGGCAAATGGTGACTCGCTTCGGAATGAGCGATCGGCTTGGCCCTGTAGCTCTCGGTCGCCAACAAGGCAATATGTTCATGGGTCGCGATATCATGGCTGAACGCGATTTTTCCGAAGAAACCGCAGCGACGATCGACGATGAAGTGCGTTTGCTGGTAGAGCAAGCTTACCGCCGCGCTAAAGATGTACTCGTCGGCAACCGCCACGTCCTTAATGCTTTGGCAGATCTGCTAGTTGAAAAGGAAACTGTGGATGCGGATGAATTGCAAAGTTTGTTAGCTAATAGCGATGTGAAAATGGCGACGATCGCCTAATCAATTTTGGATTTTGGATTTTGGATTTTAGATTGAATCTAAAGTTTGAAATCGATAATGGGGGTGATTCTGGGATTGTCTGGAATCTCCCCGATTTTTTTATGAGTGCGATCGATCGATTTTAGATTTTAAATTTTGGATTTTAGATTTAATCTAAAGAATGACCGAGCAATCAGACATTCAACCCACATTCCGCACCCCCAACTGGCACATAGGCAGATGGAGGGGATAAAAGTGAATCATCCGAGATAATAAG
>NZ_JAUBSX010000131.1:0-11538 GCF_036704885.1 Microcoleus sp. F4-D5
TATTTATGGACGGGTTCCCTGAATGGCATCAAGTTACAGATTTGGGGAACTTGGCTGTTTTATGGTCTTTTGGTAGATTTAGGAGATGCCGTGGCTGACGAGATGTCCCTAGAATTTGAGAGCATTTCTTTGGAGATGATTTATCGAGGTCTGTATCATTTTCAAGTGGCTCATCACAAGGGATTATCTGCTGACCCCGTAAAGTATTTTGCTGCCAAGGAAAATCTAGATTTAGGGATTGTCAAAGCTCAACGAAAACCCAAGTTAAAATTGATTATCGCTCCCTTTCCGGATGCCACCCTACGTGGAGAACCATTTTTCTTTGAGCCACTGCCGAAAATCCCCTTGACAACTGGCTTTGAGCCTTAACTTGTCACCAATGGGGTGGAATTAGCTATGTAATGCAACTTTTGAGATGCAGTCGAAACACCCTCGTCAAGGGAATAGAAGATTTAGAAACAATGGACGAACAGACACTCAATAGTTCCAGGAGCAGAAAGAAAGGAGGGGGAAGAAAAAGTCTTCTGTCTACTCAAATCGGCATTGATGCAGCATTTTTAGAAGTTTTAAAAAATTACACAGCCGGAGACCCAATGAATGAATTAATTAAATGGACTAATTTGACACATAAAGAAATAGCTTCTGGACTACGAGCAGCAGGTTTTACCATTAGTATACCCTGAGTTGCCAAACTATTAAAAAAGCATGGGTATGTGAAAAGAAAAGCTCAAAAAAAACAAACACTAGGAATTCATAAAAATCGGGATGCTCAATTTAAAAACATTGCCTGACTTCATGCAGAGTATAGAGAAGCCAGCAATCCTCTTATTAGTTTTGATCCCAAAAAGAAAGAAGTTTTATGAAATTTGTCTCGTCCGGGAACTCTCTATACAAAGGAACCTGTCACTACTTTCGAGCATGATTTTTGGAGTTTAGGTTACGGTAAAGTGATCCCACATGGGATTTATGATTCTCAACAAAACCGAGGATATATAACATTAGGAAACAGTAAAGATACCAGTGAATTTGCCTGTGAATTTTTAAAAAGTTGGTGGAATAATTATGGTAAAGCTACCTACCCCAACGCTAATTCTATCTTGGCTAAATGTGATGGTGGAGGTAGTAATAATGCTAATCATTATATTTTCAAGTAAGATTTACAGAAATTAGTTAATGAAATAGGAATTGAGATCAGAATTGCTCATTACCCTCCTTATACATCTAAATACAACCCCATAGAACATCGACTTTTTCCTCATATTACCAGGGCTGATCAAGGAGTAATTTTTACAAGTTTAGAATTAGTCAAAGCTCTCGTCGAAAAAACTTAAACTCAAACGGGACTATCTGTAGCTGTAAATATCCTTAATAAAGTTTATAAAACTGGTCGAAAGGTGGCTGATAATTTCAAAAATACTATGCAAATTGTTTTTGACGAATATTTGCCCAAATGGAATTACCGAGCCGTACCCCAACCTGAGTAGTTCATTAAATTATTTATTTTTCATTCCTTAGAATGTTTTGAATATGTAAATAATGCAGATGCGATCGCCGCCGGAATGTCCCTATTCAATCCAGAGTCAGTTGCATATCCTCGCAGCACGCTTAATGATACAAAGACTGCGAAGTTTATCATACTCTCGCATCGATTCCACCTTCTCAACAACTTTAGCCGATCGTCACTTTGCTCGATTATTGAGAAACTGTAAAAATAAAGGCTACACAATCAACCTGATTTACCTCTGGCTGCAATCTCCATAAATCCCAATTTAACGGGTGCAGTGTAGGGTCAAAAGTGGCGGACATTCTCTTCGCGAAATCTACCTAATTTCTCTCATATTGCTTTTCAGATAAATCGACCCTTGCTTGTTCAAACAAGCCCCTGAAGCGCACCTATTGCCTAGAGCATCGCCCAACCTAAAACCGAAGTCATCAAACAACCACTAACAAATAACAAACAACAAAACTCTTGTCAACAGTATTTTTTCGGAAATAATCTTGAAGGTTAAATAACAATTGCTAGCTAAGATAGGCGAATTATAGCATTTTGTTCAATATATTTGAAAATGCTAAGTTAATTAAAGATTTTATGCAGGTGACGCATAAGTGTTTACATTAGCGATCGCTATTTTGTTATTCTATTAGTAAGTTTCATTCGATCGACTGAATTTTTGTACCCCAGTCCTACCCCTAAACAGAACGGCAGTTTCCACAATGAGAATTTTAGTCACAGGCGGTGCGGGTTTCCTCGGTTCCCACCTAATCGATCGCTTAATGGCCCAAGGACATGAGGTAGTCTGCCTGGATAATTTTTACACCGGTACTAAACGCAATATCCTCAAATGGCTGGATAACCCATACTTTGAGCTGATCCGCCACGACATCACCGAACCGATTCGGTTAGAGGTAGATCAGATTTACCATCTGGCCTGTCCCGCTTCCCCAATACACTATCAGTACAACCCTGTCAAGACCATTAAAACAAACGTCATCGGCACGATGAATATGTTGGGATTGGCCAAACGGGTAAAAGCAAGATTCTTTCTCGCTTCCACTTCCGAAGTGTACGGAGATCCTGACGTACATCCACAAACAGAAGATTATCGCGGCAACGTTAATTGTATTGGAATTCGCAGTTGTTATGACGAAGGGAAGCGAGTAGCTGAAACCTTATCTTTTGATTACCACCGGCAAAATGGGGTAGACATTCGAGTTGTGCGAATTTTCAATACCTACGGCCCGAGGATGTTGGAAAATGACGGCAGAGTAGTGAGCAATTTTATTGCTCAAGCTTTGCGGAATCAACCGCTGACAGTATACGGCGACGGTTCCCAAACCCGGAGTTTCTGCTATGTTTCTGATTTGGTGGAAGGATTTATTCGTTTGATGAATAGCGACCAAATCGGGCCGATGAATTTGGGAAATCCCGGCGAATACACTATTTTGGAACTGGCACAAAAAATTCAAAATACGATTAATCCAGGGGCAGAAATTATTTTTAAACCGCTGCCGGAAGACGATCCAAAACAGCGACAACCGGATATTACTCGTGCTAAGACTTGGTTGGGGTGGGAGCCAACTGTACCGCTGGATCGAGGTTTAGAGTTGACTATAAAAGATTTTCGCGATCGCATTGAGGGAAATCAAAAGTAGAGACTGGGAGAGGGGGAGACTGGGAAAGTGGGGGACGGGAAAAATCTCCCTTACTCAATTCCTAATTTCCGATTCCTAATTTCCAATTCCCAATTCCCAATTCCCAATTCCCAATTCCCAATTCCCATCTGATTTATTTACTAACTTTGAGGAGATTTCTATGCGTGTTTGTGTCATCGGTACAGGATACGTTGGTTTAGTCACCGGCACTTGCTTGGCCCACATCGGCCACCACGTGATTTGCGTAGACAACAACGAAGAAAAAGTTAAATTAATGAAGTCTGGACAGTCGCCTATTTTTGAACCCGGACTGTCTGAATTAATGTCCTCTGCATCTGCGTCTGGCAATCTAGAATTTACTTCGGATTTAGCAGCAGGAGTCTCTCACGGGGACATTTTGTTTATTGCCGTGGGGACGCCTCCTTTGCCTACTGGGGAAAGCGATACTCGCTACGTGGAAGCGGTTGCTCGTGGCATTGGAGCTCACCTCGACGGCGATTACAAAGTAATCGTAAACAAATCGACAGTGCCCATCGGTTCGGGGGATTGGGTGCGGAGGATTGTCCTCGACGGTTTGGCGGAACGTCAAAAAGCTCAAACCAATGATGCGGTTACGGGTGAGGAAGTAGCAGCAAAAAAAGGTGTGGTATTTGATGTGGTTAGCAACCCGGAGTTTTTGCGGGAGGGCTGTGCTGTTTTCGATACTTTTAATCCCGATCGCATTGTGCTCGGCAGCAACTCTCGGCGGGCTATGGATATGATGCTACAGTTATACCGGCCGATTGTCGATCGCAAGTTTGCAGAAAATCCGTCTTTGCCGGAGGTTCCTGTGGTGATGACTGATATCAGTTCAGCGGAGATGATTAAGTACGCAGCTAATGCTTTTTTGGCTACGAAGATTAGCTTTATTAATGAAGTTGCTAATATTTGCGATCGTGTCGGTGCAGATGTTAGTCAAGTTGCCCGAGGTATCGGTTTAGATTCGCGGATTGGCAACAAGTTTCTGCAAGCTGGCATTGGTTGGGGCGGTTCTTGTTTTCCCAAAGATGTCTCGGCTTTAGTTCACACTGCTGACGATTACGGTTACGAGGCGCATTTGCTGAAAGCGGCGGTGGAAGTTAACCAACGCCAGCGGTTCATTGCTATTGAAAAGTTACAGCACGTTTTGAAGATTCTCAAAGGTAAAACAGTCGGACTTTTGGGTTTGACTTTCAAGCCGGATACTGACGATTTGCGGGATGCTCCTTCGCTGAATTTAATCGAGAGTTTGAACCGGTTGGGAGCGAAAGTTAAAGCTTACGATCCGATTGTTTCTCAAACTGGAATGCGTCACGGTTTGTCGGGAGTTTTGGTAGAAACCGATCCCGAAAGGTTGGCAGACGGTTGCGATGCTTTGGTATTGGTGACTGACTGGGAACAGTTTCGCAATTTAGATTACGATAAAATGGCGAAGTTGATGGATCATGCGGTGATGATTGACGGCCGTAATTTCTTAGACAAGAAGGTTTTAGAAGCCGCTGGTTTCCAATATGTGGGGATTGGAAGGTAAAGGGAGAGAATTAATATTACCAACCAAATCCAGGAGACGGCAATGCCGTTTCCCTACAATTAATCTGGGTAGGGAAACGGCATTGCCATGTCCTCCGTATCATAAGGAGTACAACCGGAATTCATATCACTTAGCTTTGTCTTTTGGTTGCTTTAGATAAGAGTTAGCCCAAGCATACCGTCGGGAATCTTTCTTCACCAGATAGTTTATCACTTCCAGCCGTTTATTCTCATCCTTGGCATTTTTGACAACCCGCTTCATTTCCGCATCCTGATCTCTGGGAGAAGCACCGCGTTTAATTGCTTCATTAAACCAACGCTCACCCTCTAAGAATTGACCGCGCTCAAAACAAATAGCTCCCATTAAAGTGTAAGGGTGATGACTCTGAGGCTGATATTCAATCGCTTTGAGAGCGCACTTTTCACCATCATCTAATTTATCGATATCTCGGAAAGCACCGCCTCTAGTTGTTAGTAATGCTGACTTGAGTTTATTTTCTTTTATTTGGTTGAAGTCCAGATTTTCTGTCAGCTTCAATGCCCTTCTAGGTTCATCCGCCTTGCGCCAATGACTGCTGGCATTAGGCAAGTTCCATTTATTTCCAGTGCGCTGGTACTCCTGTTCGTAGAAAGTTGCTTCGTTTTTGTGGTAAGCAGTCCAAATCTTGCCCGAGAAAAGTTTCTGCCCTTGATATCGGCGCTCTTCCTGCCACCCATAATAGCTATAACTAGGTTGAGGTGCTTCAAGTTTATTCTCCTCCAGCCAAGCTACATCTATCTCCTCAATTCGCTCTCCTTTATCAAGCTTTTGCAGAATTGCGTACAACGGACTAGAAGCTGATTTATCTTTATAGTTCGAGACATCATATTTCGACTTCAAAGCAGCAAATTCCCTTTGTTGAGGAAAAGTAATTATGTCTTCACGTCCATTCTGTTTTGCCCAATCAATATCAGCCTCACTCAACTGCTCTCCCGATTTGATTTTGGACTTCAGACTAGCAGCATATTTGTCAAGAGCGATCGCGATCGTCTCAGTCAGCTTACGCTTTTTCAGAAAGTTAAGATCTTGCTCACCTAGCTGATTTGCTGAATCAATTTTTTTAAGAACTTTATACAGATGGCTAGATGGTGATAAATCCTGATATTCATTAGCTTTATACTTAACTTTCAGTTCAGCAAAGTGCCGTTTCTGTTCAATCTCAACAACAATGCCAAGCGTTTCGGTCAGTTGATGCTCTTCTAGCCAATTAATATCTAATAAGCTCAACTGCTTATCCGCATCCAGCTTTTTCAGAATTTGATAGAGCGGACTAGAGACAGATGAATCCGGGTGTTTAGTTGCTTGATACTTATTCTTTAGCTGAGAAAATACTGTTTGTTGTAAGACTTCTCGTTCCTCAAAAAAAGCAAGTGTTTCTGATAGTTCTTGCTGTTTTAACCATTCACCATCTTTAGGGCTGAGTGGCTGGTTGTTCTCAATTAGTTTCAGGATTTTATAGAGATTGCTTGAGGGGAATGAATCCTGATTTTTAGTGGCTTTGTACTTAAGCTTCAGTTCAGCAAAGTGCTGTATTTTGTGATAAATTTCTATCGGTTTATAGAACCGATTCAATTTCATCCATTCTACCTCCATCTCACTCAGTTGACTTCCTTTATCAATTTGGCAAAGAAGGTCATACAGACGATTGATAGTTATATCGGAGGTACTAACTCCGTATTTTGTTGCTAGTTCAGCCAAGTGCCTCTCTTTTTTTATTTCTTCTTGTTGCTCTCGTTCCCTTTTTTCTTGCTCTCGTTCCCTTTGTTGTTGCTCTCGTTGCTGCTCTCCTTCCAAAATAAGCTTTACTTCTTGTTGTGCTCTTTCCAAAGCCATACTTTCTTCTTTACTCAGTTTCTGACCTGAGTCAACCTTCTTAAGGATTTGATAAAGAGGATTGGAGGAAGAAAGCTCCATTATCCATCCCCATTCTTGCAGAAAAAGATGTTCGTCTGAAGTCAGGTTTACTCCTTCAGTACGCATATTCAGAAGTCCTCTCAACGTCCAACATATACTAGAAAGAGGGACGCCCCGATATTTATTGGCTTTATTAGTTGCTTGATACTTAACCAGGAGAAATGCAAATTCTTCAAAAAAGCTTTCATCCTTCATAACAGTTCTCACAGCAATATTTTTACTCAAAAGTCACAAAAATTAACACCTAACGCCTTCCCTCATTCTATCAAATCATCCGCCGCCAATTCACCCGGATCAAAGCGATCGCTCAAACTCTCTTTTTTTAACCAGTGATTATGAATAAATCTTGTTTATTGTCGATCGCCAACGTCTACAATGATACCAATCACTCGATCGCACTCCTGAGCGTAAGGTGCTCCGCGATCACCTTACGCTTGAAAACTGTTTAAAAATTTTCCATCAATGCTTTTTCTCGAACGTAAACATCTCGTAGCTGTTGCAGCGCTGAGGCAGAAATTACCGATTTAACTGTAGCGACTAATTTACCCCACTCAAGTAAGCTGTCAACTGAAACAGCCGTTTTGAAGTTGTACGTATAGAATTTAGTCCAAAATTCTGGTGCTTGTGTCCGTTTCCAGCGTTTGTGCCATGCGACAAAATCTCGATCGCAGGGCGGTTTTACTTCTAAGATTGGCGGAAAATCGGCGTAGCTGACAAATCGACTCAGGCCTTTGGCGTGAACGTACACCACGTTGTGGCAGCATTCGATCCGGTATATCTGTTCGGGTGATATGTTGAACAGGAGTGCTACTGTTTCTTCGGTGACAAATCTCGATCGCGGATTGACGATCGACGATTTGTGAATAATTTTTGATGCGCCGATCGTTGACGATCTTAGCTGATTTTCTGATATCATTGTAGTTGCATCTGGTGGTGGTAGCTAAATCTATCTCTGCTAAGTGCGATCGACAGAAATAATCAGTCGGGATTAATTTTAACTGGCGCTCGTCTTTAGTTTCGTTGACTCCGCCGCAAAACGGAGACAAGCCCCGACTTGTGCCTTGAGAGGCGCAAAATTTTCGACCAACGTTCAAGCTCCCAGATTCATCTTTAGAGTCAATCTAAAATCTAAAATCTAAAATCTAAAATCGAATGACCGGGGGCGATCGCTTTTTGATATATTATACTAAATCCAAAATTTTGTAAATAGTGAATATGAGCAAAGGCTTAGTAAGGTTGCGGGTTCGAGAGTTGGCGGCCGAGAAGGGATGGACGCTCAAAGAGGTTGCGGAGCGATCGGGAGTCGGCTACAGTACGATTAGCAATTATGCCCGTTCTCAGGGTATGGCAATGGTTGACTTTGCAGCAGTCCACAAGCTGGCTCGAACTTTCGATGTGATGATTGAGGATTTCGTGGTAATCCTCGAAAAATAGTTGAACGTTTTGCCTAAATTCAATGTTTGAGCGATCGACTTTTGACGCGACGATCGAAGTTTTGATGTCATGATTTCACCATAGGTCGATCGCCCGCAACCAAAGTCGATCGCCTATCATTAAAGTAACTCGCTTGCAGCATGAAATTAGGAGAACCGTCAAATGCTAGAAGCTGCGCTATTAGGGCTTTTCAACATTGCTTTCGAGGCGATAGTCGGAACTCAAGCCAATGATGCAGCAAAGCACCTCTGTTTGAAGGGCATCAAAAAATTATCACAAGACGGTAAAATAGTCAATCACGATTTAGAAAAAGCGCTAAAAAGTTCTTTCCTGAAAGCTCAACAACAAATCGCCTCAGAATGCAAACAGGAAATCGATCCGAAAAATACGGATAACCGAGAGAGTTTTAGCTATTCGCTGCAACACAGGCGGCGCGATTTTGATTGGTTGAAACGCAAGCTCGAAAAGCTAAAATTAGATTTACAGCAGGTTGAGAAAGAAACTGTTCCCTCTGGGATTCCGATTGCAGGTTTAGACGACATAGAATTGCTGCTGACGGCGACAGATGAGTTAAAACAGAATCAGGTTGCAGCAGTTAAGCAAAAACTGCTGGAAGTAGCCCTAGAAAATTGCGATATCGCACCCTACAAAACCAAGTTAGAGCAAGAGTTGTTTCCCTTGGTAGCGGCATACTTTGCTCGGGAAATCAAGGATAATGATAAGGTTTTTCAGATTTTTACCGGGCAAACTTTGACGCGGATCGATCGCACAGCGCAACAGATGTATGCTTGGCTTGAGGAGATTGTGGAAAAGAGCCGCATTGTTTACCAACCGATAGACTGGCAAGCTATTTGCCAGCAGATATTAGAGGAGAAAGAACAGCAGCGACTTAGTAGCAATCAGCTAACTTTTGGCAACCATCAAATAGATGATGTTTATGTACCGCTGGGTTTGGTGGAACGCCAGAAAGTGACTCAGCGACGCGAGGATGTGGCGGCTGAGGAAGGTTCGGATTTGTACCGGGAAAAAGAAGTTACTCAAACATTTAAACATAGCGAGTTTCTCGAACAAGTGCTGCGGGAAGGAAGTAGCCCTAAAAGCAATGGCAAGCGGTTAGGAATTATTGGGGAACCGGGGGCGGGGAAAACAACGCTGTTGCGGCAGATTGCTAATTGGGTAGCTGATGAGATTTTGGAGGCGATTGTTATTTGGGTGTCTTTGGCAGATTTGCAGGGGAAGGAATTAGAATCGTATTTATTTGATAATTGGCTGCTGGCGGCAATTAAGAGAATTGGGAAGGCTGAGGCGACTGCGGAAATTAAGGATGATTTTTTAGCACAGTTTAATGCTGAGCGCGTGTGGTTGGTGTTGGATGGGGCGGATGAGATGGCGGTGGGGGATGGCAATCCTTTGGCGGAAATTGAGCGGCAAATTAGAACCGGCGGCTGTATTCAAAAGGCGCGAATTGTGCTAAGTTGTCGGCAGAATGTTTGGGATGCGATCGGCTCTACGTTGGATACTTTTGATACTTTTCGCACTCTGGAATTTTCCTATCCCGAACAGGTGGAGATATTTATCGATAAATGGTTTGTAACCGCCCCTAACCCCCCCTTGGTAAGGCTACCGTGTACACACAAGTTGATTATGAGCGAGTTTCCACCCTAAAAACATGGCTTCAAACTGCCGGAGTCCATGAACAAGAGTGGGCATTCCAGGAGGTCGCCCAGAGACATAACCAGACCAACCACTCCCGTCGAGCAATCAGCCAAACTGCCCAAGGCAAACAGGCTGGAGGATAGGGGTTTTGCTGCTTTTGTGTGTACCCTTCGAGAGTTTCGGCAAGTTGGGACAAGCATTGTTGTTGGTCAACAAAGAAAGCCACAGAAGCTGGGTTTGTCACAATTATCCCGTCCTTCGACCATTTGTAGGGTTCGCACGGCAACTCCTAAAGCCAGGATGGTGAGTCGTTGAATGGCTGTGACGGACTCTAACTGGGTAGCTTCGAGATTTAATCCAGCTTTTTTTAAGGTGGCAAAAAGTTGTTCAATGCGCCATCGCCATCGATACCATTTAATGACTTGTAGTGCTTGCTCTAAACAAACTACTTGGTGGGTAGTGAGTAATCGCCAATGAATCGCTTTTTGCCCGAATGGTGGGTTAATTTCCTCGGCTTCGACTGCATTCATAGTGATACTGGGTGGATAATCTTGGACTTTTAATTGCTCGGGGCGTTGAAGTTGCACAGTCGTACACCGAACATTTAGCAACGCTTCTCTTGCTATTCGACCAATGCGTGGATCGGAGGGTATATTAATTGTATAAGTACCCTGACTAGGCTGTTCTCTTAAGTAGGCGTAAAGCGATTGTGACTTTTCTAACAACCGACGGTCACAGGCGAACTCGGACTAATACATGATTGTGTTTGTCAGGTACGGTAGCCAATTCTTCATAGAAGTCACTTTCGCGGTCGCCAATGTGGGTCACGACGCTGGCACCACCGTTAGTGAAGCAGCTTTGGCTACGCTCAGGGTAATGCCAACCACTTGTAGGATTCTTTCTTCTCTATCGGCAATTTTCGATATTTCCGTTCATGCTTATCCTGATGAGCACCATCTCGACTCCACAGTTGCACCGTGCTTAATCCTAATGGAAAGCCACTTTCGCTATCCAAAACCAGCGTTGGATGAATATAAAAGCCCACATCTGTGTTGTTGCCAACTACTCCTAATTCCAGCGGTTTTAGTCGCCCGGAGTGAGACTGCAAATTTATTTCACTGCTATCACTTACGGCTAATACATGCCGTCCTTCTACTTGCTCTTGGCAATGCTCCGCCAGACTCCGCACTAATTCTGATAATGTCACGTTCTGGTTCTCTAAAAAGCGATAGTACCCCACTTGTTGCGCTCGATTTCGACGCTCTTTGACGAATGTTTACCGATTGATGTTGACGCATTGCTTCATACAATGCCGCCCCCTTTTTACCAACCGAGGGTCTCCAAATGCCGTGCCTTCGGTATGTTTGGCGTGAATCAGTATGGGATTGTCCACGGTAATTACTCCTTTCAAATCCTTGGACTAGCAATACTCTCAACAGTTTTGAGGCCATAGTCTCAAACCCTTGATTTTCCCGAAAGCAGAGCAAGTGCCTCAATCGCCCTGAAACCCTTATTATATCGTTGGTCATCAAAAACAGTCCGCAGTTTTGCTAGTTTATTTTGACTTGTGTGTACACGGTAGCTTACCAAGGGGGGCCAGGGCGAACGCATCTAAACTTTATGTTAACAGAATATGATATATTGGAGAATAATTTTTGAGTACCCAAAAATATTTAATTAAAGTCTATCAATATGAAACTAAAACCTAAAATCACCATTGCCGACCATTTTTCCGACTTAGAAGATCCAAGAATTGAGCGAACTAAACATCATCAATTAATTGATATTATTAC
>NZ_JAUBSX010000132.1:0-11039 GCF_036704885.1 Microcoleus sp. F4-D5
GAGGACGCCCAGACATTTTAATATTCTCCTTTACTTTTCAGGTAACTCTAGCATAACTTTAGAAAAATGGTATTAGCCTCACAACCTCATGCCAGCGTGCCACAAGCATCAGGGGACTGGGCCGCGACTCAAGGGGCTTATGACTTTTGGTCATCTCCACGAGTGTCATCAACAGCAATTCGCCAAGCCCACCAAAAAAGTACCCTAGAACGAGTCAAAGCACACCCCATAGTTCTAGAGCAATTCAGGACACCACGGAACTGAATTTCACTCACCATAAAAGCAAGCAGGGAATGTGACACTTGGATCGTTCCACCAATCGGGGCCTAAAAGTTCACTCGGTATTTTGTCGCTCGGCTGTTGGAGTACCATTGGGAGTATTGCACCAGCAAGTCTGGGCGCGATCGCTCGCAACCACAGGCAAGAAGCACTCTAGGAATCAAACAGAAACCAAAGACAAAGAAAGCCAACGTTGGTTAACCGCTTGAGATGCCACCGAAAAAGTAATGCCAAAGTCAATTACTGTGGTTGCGGTAGCCGATCGCGAAGCCGACATTTATGACTTTTTAGCGACTCAGCGACCTGAGAATTCTCAGTTGTTAATTGGCGCTTACCATAATCGTCAGGTCAAAAACTCTGATGGGGAAGAAGTAGAGCGAATACAAAGTGCGATCGGCAAAATACCCCTCGCCGGACAAATCAGCTTGGAATTGCGGGCTAATCCGCAGCGATCAGCTCGCACAGCGATGCTGAACCTGCAAGCCACAACGGTCGAAATTTTACCTCCTCAAAGCCACCTGGGGCGCCAGAATTTACAACCCCTGCGAGTTCAAGTGATTCTGGCTTGTGAAGAAAACCCGCCAGCCACAGAGCAGCCTGTGAGTTGGTTGTTATTAACTACCTTGCCGATTACTGGTGTTGAAGATATTGTCGAATGCTTGCGCTGGTACAGTTACCGTTGGTTAATCGAGCGCTATCATTACGTTCTCAAAAGTGGATGCAGTTTAGAACAGGTACAATTAGAAACTGCCGATCGCATCGAACGAGCTTTATCAACCTACACAATTGTGGCTTGGCGTTGATCAGACATCTCCAAAAATTATCAAAGTCACTCTAGGACTGGGTTTCAATGAGGTTTGTCTCTTGGTTGGATTTCTCTGAATTTAACGGTAAAACAGCTATTTTAAGTAATTTGTGTTAACAATTACCTCAAACTCTCTCTGAAAGTTCAACCATTGTTCGTTCAGGCTAACAGGAATTTTAGTCAGGTAAAATTAAAGCTCCTATCCTGAGTCTTACTAGACCACAGACTGCGCGAATTACGAGTGAGTAAATTTCCCGAGCCGAAATCTTTCTTGAGCTACTCGAAAGATTTTGAGGAGTCTAATCATGTGTTCGACATAAATTCGGTTAGCTAAAAATTCTTTATTTTCTTGTTTTTGCTGGTCGCTTAATTCTCCTTTATTAGGCTTTTTATGAGGAGTAGATATTTGCTTTTCTCCAATATAACCTTTGTCTCCTTTAAATTTTTGATGGTCACAAAATTGAGAGAGATGGGCTCGGAATTGACTAATATCGCTAGTTGAGCCAGGAGCTCCAATTTTGACATCAACAATATCTTTTCCATTGGGTAAGACAGTCAATTGATTTTTTAAGGTGTGATTTTTATTTTTTACTGAATATAAAGTTTTTTGTTCATTTTGGTCTGAAGGATGCTCTACAGGCTGCTCTGCGATATCTACTGTTAATTCATATTGGGTTAAAATTTATTTGACTAATTCATAATCGCTCTTTTTTTTTTACTTGTTCTAGTAGACTGGCTGGTAATAATTCACCGAAAATAACTAATCAGTAGCGAAAAATATTATGAGCTGTTGATTCACTGACTTCAAATTTAATTCCTAAATATTCAAAATTGCTATTTTGAGCCAGATCGACTAAGGTTAAAATAATTTAGTCGGCAATGGATAATTTATTTTTACAGCCCGGCCCTTTTTTGTTGAGCCTGACTTTTTTGGCTTCTATCTCTTCTTGTTTTTGACTGTGAAAAACTTCAGCCTGTTTTACTAACTGCTTTAAGTGTTCGTAATTAATCCCAATTAAACGCTTAGCTTTTTGGGGATTTTTTTCGATGTAGTCTCTTCGTCAACTCATGGGCCTCAATTCATTACTTTGCTCTCTGAATTATAGCGGAGCATTAAATTTATGGAGATGTCTATTGTGGATGATGTACGAATCTCGCCATCATCCTGAGCTGCCAGGAGACACCATTTTAGAAACCCATGAGTGGCAAGCACTTTATTGCACAATTCATGAGACTCCTATCCCTCCCCAATCACCTCCAACTTTAAGTAATTGTATTCGTTGGATTGCGCGATTAGGTGGCTTTTGAGGGCGTAAAGGAGATGGTGAGCCTGGTGTTAAGACCCTGTGGAGAGGTTGGCAACGTTTGCATGACATCGCTGCTACATAGAAGCTAGTTTCTACCCATTCCCCCCCAGATGTCAAGCCGAATTTTGTTAAGAAAGATGTGAGTAAGGCATAGCTTAGCAAGGGGGGTTGGGGGGGTAATCAACTATTTGCGATCGCACCGCTGTCTGATCGTCCTCGATGACGTACAAACAATCTTCAGCAGCCAAAAACTAGCAGGAAACTACCAACCACGCTATGAAAATTATGGCACTTTCTTCAAACAAATAGCAGAATCATGTCACAACAGTTGCTTAATTTTGATTGTTGGGAAAAACCAAGAGAAATTGCAGCATTAGAAGGCGAACGCAAAAATTGTCAAACATTGCAACTCAATAGTTTAGGCGAACCAGCGCGAAAAATATTCACTTAAAAAGGTTTATCTGACTCCGAAAATTGGTCAGAATTGATAGATATTTACCGAGGCAATCCCTTGTGGTTAAATATAGATAGTATTTGCTGCTATTAAGACTTATTTAGCGGCAAAACTTCTTAAACTTTATGCTAGGATAGCGTAGTTTTAGGAGACTTAAAATATTTATTTCACCAACATTTGAAGCGTTTGTCAGACAGCGAAAAACAAGTAATGTCCTGGTTGGCAAATCAAATCAAAGCAGTCGAAATCTCCAAAAAACTAGCCCTTCTGGAATTGTCCCCTTCAGAATTCCTCAAAGCCATCGAATCCTTGAGACGGAGGTTATTAATCGAAAAAGTCCAAAACGGCGATCGCACCCTCTTCCAACTCCAACCGGCGATCGCAGAATACGTAAAAACCAACATCAAATAAACAGTTGACAGTTGATTTTACGATCGAAATGGCGATCGTATTGCAATTAATTCTGTAGGGGCGGGTTCACAAACAATATTTGAAACAAACAAATAGGTAAAATAAACCCGCCCCCACCTATGCCTGGGTGGGGGCGGGTTTATAAATACCCTGGATGTGAATTAGAAATACTGGTGAACCCGCCCCTACAGCAACTATATCTATTTAACCGGACACGATATAACTTGAAAACATCCAAACCCATAGCACGTCAATCCGCGTTCATCAGCGGTTAAAAAATAAAAACATCAAACTACGCATGAGGCCAGAAACCGGGTTTTTTAGCGAATCAGTAGGCTGCAACGCGTCTTTTCATAAAAAACCCGGTTTCTTTAGTCGGAGTGCGATCGCGAACTGTTTCAGCAAAACTTGCATCCAAATATCCCCATTTAGCCCTAAAATTAAAAAGACTGACTAGCCAACAATGCCCTATGTTTGAAGCCCTTGCCGATCGACTCGAATCCACCTGGAAAAAACTGCGCGGACAAAATAAAATCTCCGAGTCCAACATCCAAGACGCCCTCAAAGAAGTCCGCCGCGCCCTCCTGGAAGCCGATGTCAACCTCCAAGTCGTCAAAAACTTCATCTCAGAGGTAGCGGCAAAAGCACAAGGCGCAGAAGTCGTTTCAGGCGTCCGTCCCGACCAACAATTCATCAAAATCGTCCACGACGAACTCGTGCGCGTCATGGGGGAAACCAACGTACCCCTCGCCACCGCCGAATCCGGGCCCACAGCGATCCTGATGGCAGGTTTGCAAGGAACCGGGAAAACCACAGCTACCGCCAAACTAGCGCTGCACCTCCGCAAGCAAAATCGTACCGCACTGCTAGTCGCAACCGACATTTATCGACCAGCCGCGATCGACCAATTGCTGACACTCGGCAAACAAATCGACGTACCAGTATTTGAATTAGGCAAAGACATTGACCCCGTAGAAATAGCCCGCCAAGGCATCGAACACGGCAAACAAATTGGCATCGATACCATCATCGTCGATACAGCAGGTCGCCTGCAAATCGACCAAGACATGATGGCAGAATTGGGCCGCATCAAACAAACAATACAACCCCACGAAACGCTGTTAGTTGTTGATGCCATGACCGGCCAAGAAGCAGCAAATTTAACCCGCACCTTTCACGAACAAATCGGCATTACCGGTGCAATCTTAACCAAATTAGACGGCGACAGCCGCGGCGGTGCAGCCTTATCCGTGCGGCAAATATCCGGCGCGCCGATTAAATTTGTCGGCGTCGGCGAAAAAGTGGAAGCCTTGCAACCATTTTATCCCGATCGCATGGCATCGAGAATACTCGGCATGGGCGATGTCTTGACGCTAGTAGAAAAAGCGCAAGAAGAATTCGACATCGCCGACGCCGAGAAAATGCAACAGAAAATGCTCACGGCAAAGTTTGACTTTACCGATTTTCTCAAACAAACCAGACTGTTAAAAAATATGGGTTCCCTCGGCGGCATCATGAAAATGATTCCGGGGATGAACAAACTCTCAGAGGAACAAATGCGGCAGGGAGAAGTGCAGCTAAAACGCACCGAAGCCATGATTAATTCGATGACAGTTGAAGAACGCCGCAACCCCGAACTTTTAGCAAGTTCTCCATCCCGCCGCCGCCGCATCGGCAAAGGCGCAGGCTACGCTGAAAACGACGTAACTAAGCTAGTCAGCGACTTCCAGAAAATGCGTACAATGATGCAGCAAATGAGTCAAGGCAACTTTACAGGAATGGGAGGATTGCCGGGAATGCCCGGAATGCCGGGAATGGGCGGCCCCGGAATGCAGCCCGGTTCCCGCGGCTATATGGGTGCCCAGCAGAAGAAGAAAAAGAAAAAAGATAAGCCAAAAAAAGGTTTCGGACAACTGTAGAAAATATCAACAATATAGCACCATTGTCAAAAATTTGTAGGGGCGGGTTCACCGATCGTCATTGCCTAAAACACACAATCTCGAAAACCCGCCCCCACTCGCGCGAGAGTCCTCGATCGGTATTGGTACAATATGTAAAAACCATCAAACTTTAACTCTTTTCTTGTTGCCGAGTTCAGTCTAAAAAAAACCGGAATTGAGTATGGTACAAACAATCACTCAGCCAGAAACCATATCTATAGAATTGCCAAATTCGCTCGGGATTGTTGTCAGTAGCGAGCAATTCGAGGCCCTAGCATTGGCAAATCCCGACTTGAGATTAGAGAGAACCGCAGCAGGAGAATTAATCGTGAATCCACCCACCGGAGGAGAATCAGGCCAGAGAAACCTTAGTATCAGTACGCAACTCGGCAACTGGTGCGAAACACACGAAGATTTAGGAGAAGGTTTTGACTCTTCTACTGGATTCATCCTCCCCAACGGTGCTCGCCGTTCTCCCGACGCTTCCTAGGTGAGTAGAACTCGCTGGGAGGCACTAACTCCTAAACAGCGCCAAGGCTTCGTTCCCCTGTGTCGAGACTTTGCAGTAGAATTGCGACCGGCATCCGACAGTCTTTCCACCCTTCAAAGTAAGATGCGGGAATACATGGACAACGGCGCAAGATTAGGCTGGTTAATTGACCCGCAAAACCTGCAGGTAGAGATTTACCGACAGCAGACAGAAGTAGAAATATTAATCAATCCAGCCGAGTTGTCTGGCGAAGACGTACTGCCCGGATTTGTGCTGAATTTGAGGCGAGTGTGGCGTTAAACAGCTTCTAATTGTGATTTGTCGTTTTTCAAAACAAGCCTCTCAGAACTTTGAATCGCTTGTCTAAATTCGCGCATTGCCTGAAGGTGATTTTCAATATTGATACACCGCGCCAACAGTACAATATCTAAATCTGGCAAAACAAAAGATCGATCGACCTCTGCATATCCATCAGCCCCCAACGAATACATAAGGAGCCTACCATTTTCCCAAAACCAAACTTCAGGAATTTCCAGGCGTTTGTAAGCTTCCAACTTGTTAATACCGCCGCTAGTCAGCACCACTTCCACCGCCAAATCAGGAAATTCTCGGTTAGCTCCCAATTTATAGGATTTATCAGCTTCTCGCTTCACCAATCCCGACGGGCTTTCCAGCGTCATCGATCCCGTGGGCTGATAATCAATTCCCATTTGAAGCAGATAAAGATCGAGTAGAGAACCAATTCGTTCTTTAATCGATTCATGTTTTTCTCCAGGCATACGTCTAATTTCCAACACCCCATCTAAAAACGACAGCCTCACCCCCGGACGCGAGAGCAACTGTTCAACAGCCTTAAACTCTCTCCAACTTAATCCGTCAATTAAGATAGGTTCATCCACCCTTTCTAAAGTTGTTTCTAAAGTTCTCGTCATCCCAACCCCTCCTTACTCAATCCAATCTTAATTATATCTGCGTTCATCAGCGTTCATCAGCCGACATCTGCGGTTGCAATCCCATCTACTGTCCCAAATTTCCCTTGTACTCGTCCGGCACAAATTCCGTAACCACTTGGCCCCCGCCACCGTCACCTTTGACAGTCACAGTTTGATTTTTCAACTCTCCCGCTGCCCTCGGCCCCGTCAAATTAAACACCGGATTTAGTTGCTTGTAAACCACATTTCCTTCCGCGTCGAAAGTCTGGTTAGTTAAATACCAACTTACCCGATCTGTATTTAATTGAGCTTGACGTTTTTCTCCAATTCCCACCACATTTCCCGTCAAATAAAAAACTTTTTTTTCTAAATCTCCCCGCCCCGTATCCCCAGTCATCGTCACCTTTTCTACGCGGTGAAAAACCTTCACAGACCCGGGCGATATCACAGATTGCGCCGGAAAATTCCAACTCATCAAACTGCTTTCTATTTGCAGCGGCGGGTCGGATGGCATCAACTGAGCGTTTTGAGTCAGCGTTGCAATCTTGGTTTTTAAGTCTACATCTACTTTGTCAGCAAAACCGCTGTCTGTTACTATTTTGTCTTTGTATTTATCAATTTGAGTCGGTTTGTCGCTGTTGACCTTTTGTTGCTCCACAAACCACACTAAGTGCTCGGTTTGCAATTGCAAAGCCGGATCTTTAACATTCGCCACCACAGAACCGAATAACTCCATCCTCTTAGCCCTACTGAAAACTCGCGCTTCCTTAGCTGAAGCCGTCACCTGTTTGTTCTCTCCCGTCAAATTGTTGCGGACAACTAAAACATCTTCCTTCGGCCGCCACTCTAACTCATTTCCGCGCAATACGACTCCATTTTTCAGGTCTTTAGCGACTATATTACCTTTGAGAAAAACTTGATTTCCTTCCTGAAATACCTGGCCCGTTTCTCCCTGAATGTCGTAAATTTCTTTGCCGTCTTGAAACAATTTGCCCACAGGTTTCTGAACGTTAACTATTTTTTGGTCTTTACTGTAAACGGCATTTTGCGAGTTTACTTTCCAGAACGTCTCGCCCTTTTCGTTTGCTTGTTCTAGAGTTACTTTGTTCAAAGTTAAAGTGCTGTTTGACTGTTGAGCAGTTTTGAGATCCTCAGCTAATTTGTTCTTTTGAGTCTCTTGCGGAACCGCACAAGCACCAATCCCCAAAATCAGTGCTGGTAAAAATAGCAGCACCAATTTTGGGGATTTGAGATTGGGAATTTGGGATTTGAGGTTAATCATTGGTAATTGGTAGTTGGGAATGGGAAATGCGAAATTGGTAAGAGATAATTCGGTATTGAAAAACACTTAATCAAAAATTAAAAATGTGTCATGGTTTGTCTAAATTTTTAACTTCTAATTTTTAATGATTCAACCCATTAACAATCACCCATTAACAATCACCCATTACCCATTACCAAATCCCTATCTGTCGTCGTGTTCCTCCATCAAGGTCAGACCCGACAAAGGGCGGTAAGCATAATTAGGGCGCGATGTTTTTTGGATGTCGTCCTTAATCATTTCCAAATCGATATAGCGATCGGCTACATTAATCAAACTGTCGCTCGTCATCGATCGCAAACTCACCACCTCAACCCGCACGCCGCGATAGCTCACAGCGTCTACAGCATAAGCCAAATCGCCGTCACCGCTGACCAGAACCGCCGTATCGTAAGACCCCACTAAAGCCATCATATCCACAGCGATTTCTACATCTAAATTCGCCTTCTTAGAACCGTCCGGCAACTGTACCAAATCCTTAGAAATCACCCGGTAGCCGTTGCGGCGCATCCACAGCAAAAACCCCTGCTGTTTTTCGTTAGTGCGATCGACACCAGTGTAGAAAAAAGAGCGCAGCAGCCGCGAACCCGCTGTTAAACGGCACAGCAGCTTAGTGTAATCTATCTCAATCCCTAACTGCAAAGCCGCGTAAAAAAGGTTAGAACCGTCAATAAAAATTGCCACTCGACCCCGGTTTTCGAGAACCTGTTCCGGCGTAAAAAGGTCGTTGCTTTCTATTCTATTCAACATGATTGTTATGCCTCAATTTTTATGAAAGATTGGTAAGGAAATAACTGCTAATTCGTCGTAGTCGGTCATAGCATCCAGAGCGCTGGCTGCCAACTATGAAGGTACTGTTTCCAGCAGTTCGAGCCGCTTAA
This sequence comes from Microcoleus sp. F4-D5, assembly GCF_036704885.1. NCBI lineage: Bacteria > Bacillati > Cyanobacteriota > Cyanophyceae > Oscillatoriales > Microcoleaceae > Microcoleus > Microcoleus sp. F4-D5. The sequence goes on from NZ_JAUBSX010000132.1 coordinate 8,821, forward strand.
AAACAGGTAGGGGTTCCCCCAGAGTTTGGTTTGCCGGCAAAGCGCCCCAGGCAGCATGAGCTTCAAAATGCGCTAAACTGTTAACTGTAACCCGATCGTTAAAGTCAATTGAAAAACCTAGCTGTTGATAGATAGCGTTGCTGATATTGGGAATAATCGGCGATAAAAGGTAAGATGCTAGTCTAACAGATTCCAGAACAGAATATAGCACTTGTTCAACACTTTCTATCTGTCCCTGCTTGTACAAACTCCAAGGTGCTTGCACGTCAATAAACTTGTTCCCGGCTCGAACTAATGCAAGCACGGCTTCGCAAGCCTTGCTAAAAGCTAACTCTTCGTAAAAACCCGCTACTCGATCCCCCAAATTCAGGCTCATACCCTTAAGAAGGTTGTCGCCATCCAAGTTTTCTCCCAACACATTTGGCACGCAGCCACCGCAATATTTGCGAGCCATGTTTAGGGTACGATTAAGCAAATTTCCCAAATCATTTGCTAGCTCAGCATTCAATATATTGATAAACCGAGTTTCGTTAAAATCGCCGTCCTCTCCGAACTCAATTTCTTTAAGGAAATAGTAACGCACTGCGTCAGCGCCGTATTTATTGACCAATTCGACTGGGTTTAAAGTATTTCCCTCCGTTTTTCCCATTTTTTTGCCGTCTTTGGTCAAAAACCCGTGAGCGAAAACGCGGTCTGGCAGCGGCAGACCTGCTGACATCAGCATTGCCGGCCAGTAAACTGCGTGGAAGCGAAGAATATCTTTGCCGATCAAGTGCAGGTCAATGGGCCACCATTTAGATAAAGCATTCTCCAACGTCGGGTCGCAGTCCGGATCTAGCAAGGCGGTGACGTATCCCAGCAAAGCGTCAAACCAGACGTAAATGCTGTGACTGGGGTCAACCGGCACCGGCAGACCCCATGCCAGATTCACTCTCGAAATCGAAAAGTCTTGCAGTCCAGAGTTGACAAAACTAAGCAGTTCGTTGCGCCGACTTTCCGGCGCGATAAAGCCGGGACGTTCTGCGTACAAGGTCAGCAGTTGGTCTTGATACCGCGACAGGCGGAAAAAGTAGTTTTCTTCGTCGCGCCACTCAACTTCTTTGCTGGTGTGGATGGAACACCGATTTCCCGGCAACAATTCCCGTTCATCCTTGAATTCTTCACAGGAGACGCAGTACCAGCCTTGTTGCTGGTTCAAGTAGATGTCGCCGGAGTTCCAGACCCGCTGGAAAAATTCTTTGACAATGTACTCGTGGCGCCGCGAAGTTGTGCGGATGAAGCGATCGTGCTGGATAGAGAGTTGCTTCCAAAGCGCCTCAAACGCCGGAACCACTGAATCGCAGTGAGCTTGGGGCGATCGTCCCAAACTCTCGGCTGTCCGCTGAATTTTCTGCCCGTGTTCGTCCGTCCCCGTAACCAGCAAAACAGATTTGCCCCGCAGCCGCTCAAATCGGGCTAGGGCATCCGCAGCCATAGTCGTATAAGCACTGCCAACGTGAGGTAAATCGTTTACATAATACAGGGGCGTTGTTATCGCAAAGGTATTCTTAGTTTTATCAGTCGATTTCATTGAATGCTAAAAGAAAATTCCCTAAATTTCGTTTCGATCTTAACTCAGCGCTTAACTTTTTTATGAAGTGGCAATCAAGCCAAATTTACTCCAAGTTATTTGCAATTGTCTAACCCGGCTTATCCCCAAAAGAAATATCGCTTTCATATCCACACTAATCTTTTTTACATATTTTTGACGAACTCTCTAAAATGTCTTAATATTTTGACATTCTGCTGGCTTCAGGAACCCCGAGATCGTCGCTCCCCCATCCTCAATTCCTTTTTTGCAGTCGTGCTCCCTAGAGCCGGCGAACCCCACCCTGTTTGCACCAAAACCCATCGGTTGGGCTTCTAAACCTGTCGCTAGACTGGCGCTGTGCGACCACTTTCTGTGAATCCGCGATCGCTCGCCAGCGCTATCTCAAACCCCCATCGCCGGAAAGTCGATCGCCGGCAACTCCTGCCAGTTTCCGAGCCGCTTTTGGAGGCAGAAACCGGGTTTTTGACTAAAATCTCTTGTGAAGCGCCATCGCCCGGGATATAAAGAGCCTCTTTCTTTAGTATTTGTGCCTAAGTTGCCAGTTCGTTTCCAACCCACATTCCGCACCCCAAACTGGCACATAGTCGGATTGAGGGGGTAAAAGTGAATCACCCGAGACAAGGGTGAG
>NZ_JAUBSX010000133.1:0-11006 GCF_036704885.1 Microcoleus sp. F4-D5
AGGACGCCCAGACATTTTAATATTCTCCTTTACTTTTCAGGTAACTCTAGCATAACTTTAGAAAAATGGTATAACTCAGCACAAATCCTTGCCAAATTAGGCTATTGTTTGGTTGCAGAGGGGCGACTGGATGAAGCAATAACTACTTACCAAAAAGCCCTTCAGTTAAACCCGAATTGGGCTGATGTTTATTTGAAAATGGGCAAGGTATTGAGTCAGCAAAACCGCTGGGAGTAAGCTTTAGATTGTTGGCTTAAGGTTGCTCAAATCGCTCCGACAAGCGTTAGTGCCCAGTCATTCTTAGAGTTAGGGAATTTTCATTTTACTCAAGGTAAGTTAGAGCTGGCGAGCGCTTGTTACCGCCAGTCGATTTCTCAGAAACCAGACTGTAAGTTTAGTTACTTAAACTTAGGAGTTGTCCTCAAAAAGCAAGGAAAAATCCCAGAAGCGATCGCTACTTGCATTCAACTCCTTCAAATTCTGCCGGATGTGGATGAAGGTTACGACTATTTATTCAAATTATTCACAAATTTAGGTATAAAAGATGAGGCGATGGCTTGTTACTACAGGGCAATTCCTCTGCACCTAATTCGTGAATTTTGTCCTTCAACCGTCGATAGTGAGTTAATTACCTCTACATCAAAGGCGAAAATATCTGTTCTATCGCCACAATTTCTACCCAGCGAAAACCTTGGCTCTAATTTCAGAGAAACTGAGGGTGAAAACGCACAACCATTTGTAGCTGTTATCCCTGACGGACGTGCTTGGGGAGATAAATTTACTCGGGCCGTCATTACTTCAGACGATCGGCTGTTAGAGGATATATCTACAGGTAGTCCGAGTTTGATTATCTCTTCAGATCGGTTGCCTCCCCCGGTTGTCATTCAAGGAACAGTAGCTTTTTTAGCGAAAAACTACTGTTACAATTATTATCACTGGATGTTTGAGTTTTTGCCGCAGATTGAATTGCTCCGGCGATCGGGTATAGATATAGGTAGTATCGATAAATTTGCCGTCAATCATTGTTGCTTCCCGTTTCAGAGAGAAACAGTCAGCTTGTTGGGTATTCCATTAGAAAAAATTGTAGAAACCTATAAAAATAATCACATTCAAGCTCGTCAATTACTGGTGAGCAGTGTCATTATAGAAAGTACAAAATGGGCCTGCGATTTTCTCAGAAGAGAATTCTTGAATGATTCCATCATTGGTTTGCAGAAAAAACAGCGAATTTTTATATCTCGCAAAGAAAGACGCAGAGTGATTAATGAAGATGAATTAGTCGCAGTTTTAACTAAGTTGGGCTTTAAGAGTATCGCGCCAGAATCACTGTCTGTTGCCGAACAAGTATCGCTGTTTGCTGCTGCTGAAGTTGTAATCGCAGCTCACGGTGCGGCTCTGACTAACACAGTGTTTTGCAGTCCAGGTACTAAAGTTATAGAAATATTTGCACCTGATTATGTAAACCCTTGTTACCGCAAACTTAGCAGTCAAGTTGGTCTCGAATACTGGGAATTTATCGGCGAAAGGGTTCTCGATATTGACTCGCACAGCCAGCAGGAGGGAGGGGAACAAATTCACTACGTATTTGAAGATATTTTAGTCAATATTGCTGAATTATTAAATACGATGAAATTGGCAGGTGCGATCTAGCCACCCTAAATGATTCCTGTAGCTTCTTCCAGGCTCTGCCTGGAAGTTAAAAAAGGTTAATTCAATTCAACACGAGTTCTGGCTGCTGAGTCTCAAACAAAGGACGAGTTACCTGACGCAGTAACACTGTTTCTAAACTGCCTTCTACTACATTTGCTGCTTCTATTTCTAACTCGCCCCACAATAGCCGATCGCCTTGATTTGGCATTTTACCTAAAGTGTGGATCGCGAATCCAGCTATTGTTTGGTAAGCTTGGTTAGTCGGCAGGTTTAACCCGAGTTTTTCGTTAACTGCTGTCACTTCCCAATTGCCAGAAATTAGTGCCGAATGAGGATCTTTTTGAACGAAAGTTGCCTGGGAAGGTGACAGCAGCGGTTGAGGCTCTTTACTGGTAATCCAACCGGTCAGCAGCCGCACGGTACCGTTGAGAATTGCTAGCAGCGGCCACAGTAATTTTGAGCAGAGTTCTAGGGTCGGCATCAACAGCAAAGCGGTGCGTTCTGGGGCGTGGGTTGCTAATACTTTGGGTATTAGTTCTCCTAAAACTATTTCTACGTAAGTTACTAAGATAAAAGCTACGGGAACTGCGATCGAATGAGCAGTCAGTACGGCCGGCAAATGACCGATCGGCAATTTGTCGATCCACGGTTCGATCCAGTGTACGGTTGCTCCCTCACCCAACCAACCCAACAGCAAACTCCCTGCTGTTGTGCCAGTTTGAGTCACAGACAGGTAATGCGGTATGTTGTTCTGGGCTTGGTGGACGAGTTCGGCGGTTTTAGCGGTTGGGCGATCGTCCGAGTGGGCGAGTTGGCGGATTTGATGGCGATCGGCTGATACTAATGCTAGTTCTGACGCCACAAAAAAGGCGATTAAAAGTGTTAAGCCCAGCAACATTGCTAATCTCAGCATTGTTTGAGCGACTTCTATTTCCAGGCAGGTAATGTTGTTCAAGATAGATATCTAATATGATAGATGTTTGAGGTTAATTCTTTTATTTTAGCTTGGGATTCAGATTGGTTTATCCCCCGAGATTTCGGATATCCCCACTACCCTTATTCGTAGGTGGGCCGGGCCGCGCACCTTACCCGTAGAACTTGTGAACTCTTTCTCTTGTCTTCCTACCCTTCGGGAACGGCTTCGCCGAACGCGCCCTTGGCGTCTTCGCGGTTCGTTTTAACTGAGATATTGCACCATTCTCAATGACTTGTTTAGGAACAGGCTTTCCGGCCTGTTCCACAATAAAATTCATCTCTCGCTTCACAGGCCGGAAAGCCTGTTCTTGACAATGATGCCAGATGTGAGTCAAAAAATCTAATTCACAAAACCGGAACTCATTGCTGTATCAACTCTCCCTGACTCCCCGGAGCGAGTTAATTTCCGTAAAAGTCTCCACCGGATCGGACTTCAACCCGCCTTGAATGTAATTCAACTTAACTTCTTCTAACAAATCCGACAGCAGCGACTGCAATTCCCCGATAGTTTTCTCATCTTGCAATTCCCGCCGCAAACTTTGATTAAATTCTTGGCTGAAATTATCGAGAATTTTTCTACCTTTATCGTCTTCATAAGTAGTAGATACCACATCCACAGCAGTTTGAGCCAAATAATTCGCTAGCTTTTCCGTCATCTCAGCAGGCAAAATATTAATCGGAGAGAAAGTTTGCAGGATTTGATAGAAATCCGACTGTTTGATTGTTGTTTCTAAATTGTGGTGCAGCAATTCTTCTAAATCCGGTTGCACCTGCGGCAAAACTTTGTAAATTGTCAGATCCAAAATCCGCTTGATAATTTGTTCGATCGTATTTTCCTGATTGACGTGAAGGTACGGCTGCTGCGCCAGCAACATCTGCGCCGCGTCGCCCTGTTCGATCGAACTTTTAGCTTGATTGATAAACCGCACCATCATGTATTCCGACATCGTATTGGCTAAATAAGCCACCGGTTCGTAGGTAATTTGAGTAACTACGCGATCGAGATTCACCAAACCCGACTTGTGCAGCCGCACCAATACCGGCAGAATCCGCCACCCCTGCCAAATCGGTATCACCAGAAACACCTCGTACCAGCGCCTCAGCACAAAATCAAACCAAGTTACCCCCGGTTTGCGGCGGGTGTGGAACAGACTTTTAATCAAAAATTCCGCCCCAAAAAAACCGATAAACAACGCATCAATTTGCCAAAACTGGTCAGCGCTTTTCAAATATTCGGGATTTGGCAAACTCGAATCAATGCCTTTAATCGGGTCATAAATTTTAACTAAACCCGGAAAATAGCTCTGATAAACAGGGCGCAACTGAAGGTAACTGAAATGGAAAAGTACCAGCAAAAAATTTGCCACCGCTACTAAGGCGCTCAGTTTTGCCCAAGAAATTGCTTTATTAGACAATTTTACATCGGTGCTGTTAACAGTTGTGTGGTAATCTGACATAAAAGTAATTTTCCGAATTTGCTAATCGATAAATCTATCTTGTGGCGGACGCTAAAAAACTCTTAACCTATTACAATCCCTTGGTGGACGACAACAAGTATCAGGAAACCCAATGCCGTGAAATTAAAAACCGTCATATCGCTACTCAAAGAAACTTTTACTGAATGGCAAGAAGATAAAGCGCCAACCCTAGCCGCCGCCCTAGCCTATTACACAGTCTTCTCCCTCGCCCCGCTGCTAATTATCGTAATTGCGATCGTGGGTTTAGTCTTTGGTCCAGACGCAGCCCAAGGTCAAATCGTCGCCCAACTCCAAAGTTTAATCGGCAAAGATGGTGCCCAAACCGTCCAAGAACTAATCCTCAAATCCTCCGAACCAAAGTCGGGAATGATTGCTACTCTAGTCGGCATCGCTACACTTTTGTGGGGTGCTTCCAACGTGTTTACTAATCTTAAAGAAGCCCTCAATACTATTTGGAATGTTTCACCTCCTCCCGGACGCGGTATCTGGGGATTTTTGCAAGACCGCGTATTGTCTTTTGCGATGATTTTAGGCATAGGATTTCTACTGCTAGTATCTTTAGTAATTAGTGCCATTTTAGCCGCCGTCAGCTATTGGTTGAACGGCTGGCTGCACTTACCAGTCGGCATTTGGCAGATTGTGGACTTTGCTATCTCCTTTGGCGTAGTTACCCTGCTTTTTGCCTTAATTTACAAACTTTTGCCCGATGTCCATCTTGCCTGGAATGATGTTTGGATCGGCGCCGCCATCACCTCAGTGCTGTTTACGATCGGCAAATCCCTAATAGGAGTTTACCTCGGAGGTAGCGGTATTGCCTCTACCTACGGTGCTGCTGGCTCCTTCGTGATCATCCTGCTTTGGATTAATTATTCCGCTCAAATTCTCTTTTTAGGTGCCGAGTTTACCCAAGTTTGGGCTAACCGATACGGTTCCCGAATGCGAGGTTCGCGAAAGAATTTCCTCCACACCGAAAATGGGGAATCCTCCCCACAAAAACCTCGGAAGCACTCTTAACCTTAGACAAACGGGAAATTAGAGGTTAAACCAGAACCGCTGGTTGGAGGGCAGAAGGCAGAAGGCGGAAGGCAGAAGGCAGAGGGAAGAAGGCGGAAGGAAGGAAAGAAAAATTTTGAATGCAATAATTTTGCTTTTTTTTCTATCGCCTATAACATCCTGTCTTTGGGATGACCTACTTCTGCTTTCTCCCAAGCCCAACTTATCGATCGAGAGGAGTAAAAGTTCTACCTTCGAGCGACCTGGCATCTCGAACAGCAAGCTGAAAGCAGGCTTGAGTTTGACACCTACTTGAATCCGGGAAATTCCCTTCACCTTCGTTCATTTCCATTTAGATTATCTAGATTTTTATCTGCTGCACGTCTCTATCAGCAGAAGGAAGTTCTCTTGCAATTTTTCCCTGCAACTTATCCCTGAAGGATGATTGATCGATCCCGCATTTTGAGTTTAATACTAATTAACTAAAAGATTCCCGTCCCCGCCCAGCAGCCAAAATAGCACTTTCAATCTTCTCCGGCAAGTTATTTTTAAATTGTGGCAAACAATCATGATTTCATTAACTAAAAAACGCATCGCCCTCATCTCCGTACACGGCGATCCGGCTGTGGAAATTGGCAAATAAGAAGCGGGCGGGCAAAATGTTTACTTGCCTCAAATAGGGGAAGCTGTAGCGAAACAGGGGTGGCAAGTGGATGTGTTCACCCGCTCATCCGATCGCCAACAAGCAAGAATTGTACAGCACAGTCGCAATTGCCGGACCGGACAACTCGGCTAGTAGCAGGGCCGCAATAATTTATTCCCCGCGACGAACTTTACGGATATTTACCAATCTTTGTTCGAGAATTTCAGAAATTTCAGTTAGAGTCAATCGATTTTAGATTTTAGATTTTAGATTTTAGATTGACTTGCGCGAGATAAATGCTCTTTCTTGAGGATTTTAGATTTTCGATTTGGGATTGATTCCACGGATCGATCGCGTGGCGGGTACCACCTTTGAAATTCGCTTGTCAGGCTTTCAATATCCGTTAGTTCACACGAATTACTGGCTGTCTTCTTGGGTGGGAATGGAGTTGAAAAAATCGCAACCCCTGCTGCAAGTTCACACTTACCATTCTTGGGCAGCAATTAAATACAAGTCGGTTTCGACAATTCCGATGATTGCCAAAACCAGGCTGCAAGTCGAAAAAACACTTTTGGAAACAGCCGATCGATCGCTTGTCAGTTGACTCAGTATGGCGCCAGCAACTCCGACACACAGGCCGCGGGCGCGTGGAAACCTATTTCAGTTGGGACTGTATCGCCTCCCAACTCAGTCAACTTTACACTCAACTCCTCGAACAATCGGCTCTTGAGCTTGACCCCGCGATCGCTTAGTAGTATCACTTAGTATGGTTGAAGCCAGTTTCCCTCGATCCCCTGTCCCTCATCCGTTCTCACTGGGAACCTTCAACCAGAAGTGATATCAGGAGGTACTCTTGCACGCGCCAGAACATCTGGGAAGGCATCTGCAACCCATTTCAGACATCGAGCTAATTCGCCTGTGGGTGGAGCGCAAATCCACCCGCAGCAAGCGCTTTAGCTGGCAGGCGGCCAACAGTTTTCGGCTGTTTGTAGAAAAACCGCTGGCAGAAGTGACTCTGACTGATGTCGAGACTTTCGCAGCAGCAATGAGAGCTCGGAAACTTGCACCCGGTTTCTACAAGCAAACCTTGCTAGCGCTGAAATCGCTGTTCGCCTTCGGCCAGCAAACGGGCATCTTGCCCGCAGCCCTCCCCCTGCACGGGTGGCCGGTGCGGCAGCGCAGGCAACTGTCCAAACGCCTCCGTTTTAAAATCTCTTGGACTTTGTTAATCTGTTTGTGCTTTTTCTTAGGTCGAATGACGCCGAGGCTGCTGTGGGCACAATCGATCTCGCCCGCCCCGAAACGCCTGCCGGAAGTTGCGGCGATCGATTCACCAGACAAACGAGAGGATAACATCGATCGCGATCGATCGCCCGAAACTCCAACCCTGAATTCACCCGATCGCAGACTCGATCGCAAACTCGATAGCATCAGTCCGGAACGTCGAGTCAAAGCCTTTCTCGACACCATCGCAGCCGCCGAAGGAACCGCTAGCCCCGACGGCTACCGCACCCAGTACACCGGCACGAAATTTGTCAGCTTTCAAGATCACCCCAGGGAAATGAGGTGCGGCCGCCGCTACGGCAAAAAACTCTGTTCCGACGCTGCGGGGCGATATCAGTTTCTCAGCACCACTTGGGACAGATTTGCCAAAAAATTTGGCGTCCGCGATTTCAGCCCAGAAAATCAAGATTGGATGGCTGTAGAATTAATCCGAGAAAAAGGTGCATTAGAAGATATAGAAGCGGGGCGATTGGAGTCAGCAGTCAGAAAACTCGCTTACATCTGGCCTTCTTTTCGCCGTTATGGCGGTTCCGTAGAATCGTCGATGCCCAAACTCGAAGCAATGTACCTGCAAAATTTGGGGATTTACCGGCAAGGATTGGTTGTTAGCAATTAGTGAACAGTCCCAGGACGAGTTTAGATTGGGGTTTGACAATTTTGGATTAAATTTTGACATCCAAAATTGAAAATGGGGTAGTTATGGGTGATGTCTGTTCTTGGGAAATTTTAAAATTAGGCTAATTTTCCATCTTCCATGTGAACGATGCGATCGGCAATATCCAAAATTCGGTTATCGTGGGTTACTAACAGAATAGTACAGCCCTGCTCTTTAGCCAGTTGCTGCATCAAATTCACCACTTCGCGACCGGATTTGCTGTCGAGGGCGGCTGTCGGTTCGTCAGCTAAAACAATTTGCGGTTGACTGACCAAAGCGCGGGCGATCGCCACTCTTTGTTTTTGTCCTCCCGACAAATCATCTGGATAATAGTTAATCCGCTGTTCCAGTCCTACTAACTCTAGCATTTTTGCAGAGCGATCGCGCATTTGGGAACGCGACAAATTCCCGTGAACTTCCAAACCCATCTGCACGTTTTGCAGCGCCGTCAAACTGCGGTGCAAGTTGTGCGCCTGAAAAATATAGCCGATTTTGCGCCGCGCCTTTACCAATTCGTCTGAACTCGCTTTGCACATCTCTTGACCGATAATTTTGAGACTTCCCGATTGACCGGATCTCAGCCCGCCAATCAAAGTCAAAAGCGTAGTTTTTCCCGAACCGGAAGGCCCCGTCATCAGGACAATCTCCCCGGCATTAATTTCTAAGTTGATGTCAAAAAGTACCTGTTTTCGCAGTTGACCTTGACCGAAGTAGTGGTCGAGTTAGTGCAGACAAATTACAGGCTCAGAAATCGGTAATTTGTTAGTTGTCGTGCTGATATTAGTGGATTTCATAAGTTAAAAGTGAGGTTGGTAGTGATGACTAAAGTCCTCCATCAACATTGATCTGCGTTAATCTGCGTATATCCGCTACCATCTGCGGTAAAAATTCCCAACTATGCCATCTGCGGTAAAAATTCAACGTAACTAACTGAGCAATTTCTTCCGTTGGAAAACCTAAAGCCATTGGTTTTTGCGCTGCGGGAATTATTTGCACGTCGTAGAGTAATGATTTGGTTATTTTTATCTACTGCGATCTCGTGAATGTCGATATCTCCTGTAGTATAGCCGATTCTTGGAATATATAGGCGATCGCAACCTGGATGTTCCCCACCCGCAGCTAGCACATCGTCTAGCCAAAGTTGATATTTTGAGCTTAAATAGAGGCGTTCGTAGAGTAAAGCCCCATTGCGCGATCGAAGATTCGCCAAACAGCCTAGATTCTGTGGATTTCTGGCACAGCACCTATGTTTTGCTCGCATTGAGAAAATCCGAGAATTAATCACCGCACCCAGCCGCCAACCGCTTCCTTTCCCTCCGGTGCGATCGTCATTGTTGAACACCAATGGATGAATATTTACCAAGTCTTTTAAGAACGTTGAAATTTCATTAATTTAAGTAAAAAAATAGCTATTAATTTTGTAGTAAATGCTTGAATAGCAGTATAGTATAATTATTTACTGAGTCGGCAAAAGTTGTGAAAGATTGGACAAAATTATCATCCGGTAAGCAAAAAGTTTTGCCGTGAATGAGTTAGAACTTACGCACCGATCCGAGATTTCTTCGTTGTTCTCGGCTTTTGGTATCACCAAAAGCCTCATCCTATTGTTGGTAATTGCGCTGAATGCGTAAGTCCTAGACTTAACAAAAAACAATAAGGTGATTACCATGAACAAGGAAATCATTTTCGTTGACTCGTCTATACAAGATTATCAAGGCTTGATTCAAAATGTCAATTCCGCTCAAATTGAGATTTTAAAAAAAAAATCGAGCGCGATCGCACAAATTACCCAAGCCTTGGCAGATCAAAAAGATATTGCAGCCGTGCACATCCTTTCCCACGGTAGCGAAGGTAGTTTAAAACTCGGTTCTGACATACTCGATTCTATCAACCTAGAAAAGTTCAGAAGTCAGATCGAACAGTGGGGAAATGCCTTAACAGAAAACGGCCATATCCTACTTTATGGATGCAATGTCGCCGCGGGAGAAACTGGCCTCTATTTTGTCAAGCATCTCAGCGAAATAACAGGGGCAGATGTAGCAGCTTCTAACGACTTAACAGGTTCTGCGGCAAGTGGCGGCGACGGGGAGTTAGAAGTGAAATTTGGGGAAATTGAAACCCAACCCCTGAATTTTGCCAATTATGACTACACTTTAGGAGGACCCACTGGCACCGCAGATAGCAAAAGCATCAATTTTAGTGCTACTTCTACTTCCACCGCGATCGATGTTTTAGCGAACGACACGGGAACCGGCAGACTCAGTGTTGATAGTATCGTCACCGGCCCCAGCCACGGCACCGCGATTATTGGTGATTCGATCTATGTCGGTGGCGGGTTCTCCGGCATCGGCGGCCAGCCTCGCAACTCCATTGCTAAGTTAAACTCTGATGGGACTGTTGATACTACCTTTAACCCAAATATGGGTGAGTATGATTCGGTCAGTGCGATCGCTCTCGATAGCAGTGGCAACCTCATTGTTGGTGGCGGCTTCGACACCAACGGCGGCCAAACTCGCAACTACATTGCGAAGTTAAACCCCACCACTGGGGCTGCTGATACTACCTTTAACCCAAATGCGAATAGTTTTGTCAATGCGATCGCCTTTGATAACAGTGGCAACCTCATTGTTGGTGGCTACTTCACCAGCATCGGCGGCCAAACTCGCAACCACATTGCGAAGTTAAACCCGACTACTGGGGCTGCGGATACTACCTTTAACCCGAATGCGGGTGGTTCTGTCTATGCGATCGCCATCGATAGCAGTGGCAACCTCATAGTTCGTGGCGACTTCTACACCATCGGCGGCCAAACTCGCAACAACATTGCCAAGTTAAACCCGACGACTGGGGCTGCTGATACTGCCTTTAACCCGAATGCGAGTGGTACGTATAGTCATTCTGTCAATGCGATCGCTCTCGATAGCAGTGGCAACCTCATTGTTGGTGGCTGGTTCACCACCATCGGCGGCCAAACTCGCAACAACATTGCGAAGTTAAACCCGACGACTGGGGCTGCTGATACTACCTTTAACCCAAATGCGAGTAATGAGGTCCGAGAAATCGCTCTCGATAGCAGTGGCAACCTCATAGTCGGTGGCAAGTTCACCAGCATCGGCGGCCAAAATCGCAACCACATTGCCAAGTTAAACCCGACGACTGGGGCTGCTGATACTACCTTTAACCCAAATGTGAATGGTTTTGTCGGGTCGATCGCCATCGATAGCAGTGGCAACCTCATTGTTGATGGCTGGTTCACCAACATCGGCGGCCAAACTCGCAACCACATTGCGAAGTTAAACCCGACGACTGGGGCTGCGGATACTACCTT